>JAIMBL010000057.1 GCA_023511615.1 Leptolyngbyaceae cyanobacterium HOT.MB2.61 | reverse complement strand
TCTCGCGATGATTCGGCTGATGGTGAAGCGCTTGGCGTAGATTGTGACCACTTCAGACTTTTCAAACAGTCTCTTAGATTCTGAAAGCAGTTTCTTCAGCTTCCCATCGCTGTATAAAAGCCTTAGAGCATAATCTAATGATTGTCGATGCAACTTAGGCAGAGATTCTCGCCATTCAGGAAACTCGGTTGATTTTTTAGTTTTGTTGCAGTCATAGCACATGACAAGAAGATTTTCCGTGTCAATCGCTTTATGAAGATAGCGGCGTTTTGGCAAAAGATGATCCAAGGTCGCTTTTTTCTCAGAGAGCGCTTCTCCACAGACTGGACACACATAATCCAGTTTTTCTAATTGCTGCCGAACAAAACCTAAGCCTTCCTCAGAAAACCTCCATGTTTCGTATTCTTCTACAACATCTTTGTAGACCTGATTCACAACCTTATGGGCTTTAAGCTTTATCCCTTCCAACCTGTCAGCTTTTTCCCTGAGTTGGCGCATTTTTTCAGATAGCACAGTAAAATCACCTATAAACAAATTCTGCAATATTGTTTTTGGGGATTTGTTGAAGCTGATAAGGCTCATCAGTCACCGAGTGAATAACCGCTTTAATGTTGCTTTCTAATTGTTTAAGTCTCTTTGCTTTTTGAGCCAGTTGTTCCAGAACGCTACTGCTAGATGATATAGAACTATTAATCCAGTCGTATAACTTAACGACACAATCCCAACCAACATTTCGTAGAGTTAGCTGTTTTCGCTGCTTATCTAGATCCTTAGTTAGATGCTCTTTATTCCACTTCTGAAGCTGACGGTAGCTCATACCTTGATAGGTTCGCGCTGTCATACGTTCCCTCTTGAATCTATCTACCGCAAAGCATTTAGAATGATACGAATTCCTTGATAAATCTCGCTTTTCTCAAAGCTCAGCAGATCATGCACTAATTTGCGGGCAAGCTTTTTGTAATTCTCTAACTGTTTCTCAACATAGCTTAATTTTCGTCGCGTATCAGTAAGTTTGTTCTATAACTGATACTTGTTCAGTCCCAATCGAGAGTTATTCTCAGCTTTAGCGTTTCGCTCATCGATAATAGCCCGGATAGCCGTAACTAGAGGGCTTTGGCTCTCAAGAGCATCGACTAAAGCTTGTAGTTCATCACGTGCCAATTGCTGAGAAACCGAGTAGCGAATCTGATGATGCTCGGCTAGTAGCTTACGCAACTCTGTCTTCGTTTTTTGTTTTTCAGCTACCAGCACTAATCTTCAGTAAATGTTATTTATCAGTAAATATTATTTATCAGTAAATGTTATTTAATGTTACTAGATAGGTAGAGAGCAGAAAGCATCTGAATGGTACTGAATTAAAGATAATGACCAGCACCTGGGCCTATGAGTATCGAGGCTTTTAGTGATTCGCAAAATTTTATTTTAGTGACATTCGATAGATAGAGATCCATATCCAAATTAACCGAGTTCTATCTGGCATGTAAAGGCAGAATTGCATCTTTATATAAACTATATTATGTAGACAAACTTTCCTCGTCTGAACTAACACAGCCTCAGGAAGAGCCAAAAGTGCCCAACTGGTGACAAGACCATATTTCTACAATAGATTAGAAAATTACCAAACTTATCTAAAACACTCTATGAATGCTCCCGTCATCATTCCGCGCACTCTAAGATTCAACGAGGAAGAATTCAAGCGCCTCGTTGCCGCCAACCCTGACCTGCGGATGGAGCTGACGGCTGAAGGAGAACTGGTTGTTATGGCACCAACGGGTAGCGAAGGTGGCAACTACAATGCAGAACTCACAATCGATATTGGTACCTGGAACCGTCGGACTCGATTGGGAGTTGTCTTTGATTCTTCAACAGGTTTCAAGTTACCCAATGGAGCGATTCGCTCTCCCGATACGGCCTGGGTTGTTCAAGCTCGATGGGATGAACTGACACCTCAACAGCGCAGGGGCTATGCTCCAATCTGCCCGGACTTTGTGCTGGAGCTGGTTTCCGAAAGTGATGATGTGGAAAATATTCGCACAAAAATGCAGGAGTATATTGAGAATGGTTGCCGTCTGGGGTGGATGATTGCCCCCAGAACTCGACAGGTAGAAATTTACCGACCGGGACGAGCGGTTGAAGTGTTGCAGTCCCCAACTTCACTTTCAGGTGAGGAGGTATTGCCTGGGTTCATTCTCAACCTTGAAACTGTTTTGCATTGAAATCTGATGTCTTACTTCTGAAAAGCCTCCCGGTCTGAGAAGGCAGGAGAGGATAGAAGAGAGGGATTATGGGAGGAATCGGATAGGTGGATGAAACCGACACCTCATCACCCGTGTGCCCATTCCACCCTTCCCCCTCTTGTCTGTTGCTCGTTGCCTGTAGACTATGGCTAGCCTTTTGTTCGGCGGACGTGGTCCATAATCTGCCTCTTCCGTTCAGGAGACAGGTTCGAGGTTGGGCGCTTGTTGAACTCACCCAAACTGCGAGCAAGATGCTCCATGACTCGCCTCTTGCGCTCGTCTTCAGATGTCATCATAGTCGGATCCAGTTCAGGTAAAGGTTACACTCCTTATTTTTACAAAAGTTTACTGTTGTTTGCCAGATCTCTTCGAGCCAGTCAAAAAACTTTTTCGAGGGATTCTAACTGAGATCCTGGAGGCTTGAGCTCAGATACCACTTCGTAGACAAACACATCCGGGGTGTGGGCAAAGAGGGGAGCCATTTTTTTAAGGATTGCCTGATAGGTTTCGCTTTCGTTATCAGCCATGTCTTCTACGCTTTCCCAAAAGATGACTGAAATTCCTTTGTCGCTGCCGGGGTCACGGAGCAGGTAAGCGCCCTTAAATCCGTGGGTGTAGGTGGCAACAGCCTGTTCATAGAGAGACTGAGCTTCGCAAAATTTGCCAGGTTTGAACTCTCCAACTGCCACATGGGCATACTGGCGTTTTAAGAAATCTTGAAACTCGCTCATAGGGATCTCCTGGTGCGATGATGCGGTTGCTGATCACTATATCGTCAGCCAAGAGCTACTCAAGAGGTCGGAGTGTTAAGGATTTCCGTAAGTTTGCAGGACTGACTGCTTCACCCAGGTTGCAATGTCTGTAATGACTACGGCGTCTACATGGTTTGCAACCTGATATTCCTGTGGGGTGCTCTTCCCCTCCCCCGGCATGAACAGGTGATTCAGATTGGAATAGGTTTTGAAGGTGGCGTTCTTGTGGTCAGACAGGGCCTTTTGCCAGCCGCGAAAATCATCCAGTGTCACCTGATAGTCCCGTTCTCCTTGCAGAATCAGTATGGACTGCTTGAGTTCTCTGGCGACTTCAGTTTGTTTATAGTCTTTCAAGTCCAGCCAGTAGGCGGGTGGAGCGCCCAGTAGCAATTCAGTATCGGGCTCTTTGCGCAAGTCCCGGTCTTTGATGCGTTCGGCCTGCTGTTTGAAGGCTGCGATCGCCTGCTTTTCCCGCGGCGTGATCCGATCATCCAATTTTGCCAGGTACTCCGATTGAGCAACGTACAGGTCTTCAAACGGGCGCGTGTTGCCTGCCAGAATGATGATGCCTGCCAGAGAAGGTTCTTGCTGTGCAATGCGGGGAGCCAGCATCCCCCCTAGGCTATGCCCCAGCAGGAAAATTTTGTCCGGGTCGATGGATGGGGTTTGCCGCAGGAGGGCGATCGCGGCGATCGCATCATCGGTGGCTTCTTCCTTCACCGTGAACTTGCCCGAAAACTGGCCTGGATGTACCCGTGTCCGTTTGTCATAGCGCAACACGGCCACTCCCTGGGAAGCCAGACCCCAAGCCAGATCTCGAAAAGGTTTGTTGGGGCCAATGGTTTCATCGCGATCGTGGGGCCCCGACCCCTGCACCAGCACAACGGCTGGAAAGGGGCCCTCTCCTTTGGGTACAGTCAGCATTCCGGGAACTGCCGAAGGTGCAGAACCAATTGTGACGGCCTTCTCCTGAAAAGCCTCACGGTTTACGTAACTGGGCGGTTTGTAGGTGTCAGCCGCTTGGGAGGGGGGAACGATGAACAGGCCAGCAACTTTCTTGTTGCTGTCGTACACCACACGGATGTCCAGCCTGGTTTTTTCAAATTCACAGTTCACCACCACCACATCATATTTATCTTCCTTTAAGGTTTTACTACCTGCCTGACGTTTAAAAGGTCCCGCTTCCTCCAGCACGGCTGCCCAGGTTGCTTTCAGTTTCTCAGGCGGCAGGGCTTTCTGCATGGTGGAATCAAAGCTTTTGGTGACTTCCTCAAACTTTTCCTGGGCCAGTAAGTTTACTAGTTTAGCGGCGGCGGACTTCAAGTTCTCAACAGCTTTCTGTCGTTGAGTTTCCGTGCGCATTTTTTGCAATAGCTCCTGTGTCACTCGACGATTGGCACTGGCACTATCGGCAACGCTGAGCAGGGCGATCGCCCCAATCCCTAGGAGCGTTGCCAATCCCAGCCAAATTGTGATTTTTGCCAAACCCATCACCTGATTCCTCCCACTGCCACTACTGACTTACTGCATCCTGTCGATCGTACGGTACTGAATCGCTTCAGCAACATGCTGAGTTTGCAGATTTTCATCGCCAGCCAAGTCGGCGATGGTGCGGGCAACTTTGAGGATGCGATCGCTCGCCCTCACCGACAGCCCTAACTTACGAATCGCACTTTCCAGCAAATTGCGACTGCTATCGTCTAACCGACACCATTGCCGCAAATGGGGACTTTTCATTTCGGCATTGCAGCGCAGGGGGGTTCCTTTAAAGCGATCGCGGGCTCGCTCTCTGGCAAGCTGCACCCGCTCCCTCACCATTGCCGAATCTTCGCCCGTTGGCTGCTGGGTAATCTCCTCTGGCTTCAGACGGTTCACCCCCACCTGCAAATCAATCCGATCCATCAGCGGACCCGATAACCTGGCCCAATACTGCTCCCTAGCTCTGGGGGAACAGGTGCAGGGCTGCACTGTATCCCCAAAATAGCCACAAGGGCAGGGATTGGTACTGGCAACCAGCGTAAACTGAGCCGGAAACTGAACCGACTGACGGGTGCGCGAAATGGTAACTTGCCCATCCTCCAGCGGCTGGCGTAAAAACTCTAAAACATCCCGTTTAAATTCTGTTAACTCATCCAGGAAAAGTACCCCCCGGTGAGCCAGGGAAATCTCTCCCGGTCTGGGGAAACTGCCTCCGCCCACCAGGGAAGGACCGGAAGCAGAATGGTGCGGAGCCCGAAATGGGCGGGTTGCAACCAGAGTGCCTTTGTCTTTGAGTAACCCGGCAACGGAGTGAATCTGAGTTACCTCCAGGGCTTCCTCAAAGGTCAGGGGCGGCAAAATTGAGGGCAATCGGCGAGCAAGCATAGTTTTGCCGCTACCTGGAGGCCCAACGAAAATAAGATTGTGACCCCCTGCTGCGGCAATTTCTAGGGCACGACGGGCGTGGGCCTGACCTTTGACGTCGCACAGGTCGGGACCGGCAAAGCGTGCTTTTTCCAGTTCCTCCAGCCCATTTACCTGAGCGGAAGCATAGTTTTCGGAAGCACTGAGAAACTCGCCCACTTCCGACAAATGCTTGAAGCCAAATACTTTCAAGCCTTTCACAACTGCAGCTTCACGGGCATTGTCGGCAGGGACGACCAGCCCTGAAATGCCGATCCGTTTGGCAGCAGCGGCGATCGCCAACACCCCCGCTACCGGACGCAATCCCCCATCCAGGGAAACCTCACCCAGGAACAGGTACTCCTCCAGCAAATCGACATTTACCTGCTCCGATGCTGCCAGAATTCCCACACTGATGGGCAAATCAAAACTGGGGCCTTCTTTCCGCAAGTCTGCGGGAGTCAGGTTTACCACAATTCTCCGCATCGGAAAGACATAGCCTGCATTTTTCAATGCAGTTCTGACCCGTTCCTTAGATTCCTGCACTGCCGTATCTGGCAAACCCACCACCACAATTCCGGGAAGTCCCCCCGCCACATCGACTTCTACCCCAACCTTCACCGCGTCAATGCCGACGAGGGATGCACTCCAAACTCTGGCAAGCATGATGTCTCTCAATAATCACCGCTTACTGAAGAGTGCCCTGTAATCTGGAAAGTTAGAACAGGGCAACTTTTTGACGCTGCTCAAAGAATCTCCTAACGTTAAGGACAGGGAGTGCCCAGGTGATAGTGATTTTTGAGTTGTTAATGACGGCGGCCACTGCCGCGCATTATTCCCTTGTTAAGTCCTATCAGGACAGGTGTATGAGCTTGGAGGATTCAGCATTATGCCAGCCGTGACTTCCACTGGCAATTCATCCGTAACAATGGTTTCTGAGGTTCGCTCCAATGATGTTTTTATCTCCTACTCCCGTCGAGACAAGGAGTTTGTTCAGCAGTTGGATGGCGCTTTTAGAAAGCTGAGTCGAGATCCCTGGATTGATTGGAATGATATTCAGCCATCGGAGGATTGGTGGCAGGCAATTGAAGCTGGCATTGAAGCGGCTGAAACCTTTGTTTTTGTGATGAGTCCCGATTCGGTGATTTCTCAGGTTTGCCGTCAGGAGGTGGAACACGCGGTCAACCACAATAAGCGGTTGTTACCTGTTGTGCGGCGAGAGGGGTTTGCAATTCAGGATGTGCATCCCTCTCTCAGTCGGCATAACTGGTTGTTTTTCCGGGAAACCGACGATTTCAATCAGGCATTTCAGCTTCTCATCAAGGCTCTGGATACGGATTTGGGGCATGTGCGGGCTCATACGCGCTTGCTGGTGCGGGCGATCGAGTGGGATAGGAAAGACCGCAATGACAGTTTTTTGTTGCGAGGCACCGATCTGGAAGAAGCGGAGGATTGGCTAAACCAGAGCACGGGTAAGCAACCCGAACCCTCCCAGCTTCAGAAAGAATATATTGCTGGCAGCCGCAAAGCCGAAACTGCTCGTCAAAAGGCTGAAATCAGACAGCAGCGAATGTTTATCGCCGGGATTGGGGTTTTCACTTTGCTTTCGGTGGCGGCTGCCGTTGCCGCTTTTATTCAGTGGCAGGCAGCAGACAGACTATCCAATGAAAATAAAATATTGGCCGAAAAGAATATGCTGCTGCTTAACCTGCCCAATCCCTATGAAGCGATTCTGGAGGAGCGGGTGAATTTTCTCAGAACCAAAATCAGGGATGCGGCCAGGGCAGGGCGATCGGCCAGGGCTTTACAGTCGGAAATTCACCGTTCTGAATCTATCAGTCCTGTCAGGTATGCGGAACTGAAAAAAGCTGCCCGAAATTTGATGAATGAATGGCTTCAGGCAAAGCAAGAGATTTTTGCTCCGCCCTTTAATACCCGACGACTTGAGGAGCTGACCACAGGCGCACGGCTAGAAAGAGCAAGATTGGCCGTGCATTGGCTGCAAGTTAACAATGCTTATTTTAAGTATGGACAGCCAAAAATCTTTGACTTTAGGATTATCAGCGTCAATGGAGATCAGATGGTTTGTGAAGCTAAGGAAACAGAGGATGTAACCTTCTACCCTAATCCCAGACAGAGCCCGATGGAGCAGGGAGGAACCCGCCGTACTCGCTACATCATGAAAAAGGAGGATGGCCGCTGGAAGATTTCGGATGCTCAGACGATCAGTCATGATTAGAGCTTAATAAAAGGCAGCAGCCAGGAGTCAGAAAGCGGAGCAGAAAGGGTGAAAGGAGGGGGGAGTCAGGGACTGGAGGCTAGGGGCTGGTATCCGATTTTTCAGAATCAAACGGGTTGGGTGTGTTATGTCCTGATCGGTGGGTTTTATAGCATTTGCCAGGAGAGCCTGGACAGGTTGCAGGTAAATCAAGATAGACCAATAGTTTTCACCTGACCATGCTATAGCCCCAGCTCCTCACAGAATTATTTCCCATGACTATTTACATCGGAAACCTCTCCTACCGGGCAACGGAAGATGATCTCAAAGAAGTGTTTGCTGAATATGGTGCGGTCAAACGGGTTGCCCTTCCCACTGATCGCGAAACCGGGCGAATGCGCGGTTTCGCTTTCGTTGAACTGGAAGAAGAGACCCATGAAGATGCGGCGATCGCCGAACTCGATGGCGCTGAGTGGATGGGTCGTCAGCTAAAAGTCAATAAGGCAAAACCCAAGGAAGACGGTCGCCCCGTTGTTAAACGAGCCAGTGCGTGAAAGCACTGCGACAGCAGACTTTGAGAATTAGAACCCTGAGAACTTTGGCAAGCACCTATAGGGTTCATCGATACTTGCTGGGAAATTTTCCCTGGGCTTAACCGCAAAAAGGGAATCATCTATGGCAATCTGTAAAGACAGAGACCCAATCAGAAAATTGGATTCTTCTGTTATTGCTGTCGCAAGCCACTAAATCGGTATGCAAACCCTGCCTAATCTTGTCGCTTCTACTACCTCGCCTGACTTTTCCAGGTATTTCTCCACAGAGCCCACAATCCAGCGACGTCAGACTCGCCCTGTTAAGGTTGGCAACGTAACCATAGGGGGTGGGCATCCCGTTGTTGTCCAATCCATGATTAACGAAGATACCCTGGATGTCGAAGGCTCTGTTGCAGCCATTCGCCGGTTACATGAGATTGGTTGCGAAATCGTCCGGGTGACGGTACCCAGCATGGCCCATGCCTATGCCCTAGCGGAGATTAAGCAGAAGCTTTATCAGACCTACCAGCCCGTACCCCTGGTGGCGGATGTGCATCACAATGGCATGAAAATTGCCCTGGAAGTGGCAAAGCATGTGGATAAAGTTCGGATCAATCCCGGTCTGTATGTGTTTGAAAAGCCCAGGGGCGATCGCACCGAATACACCCAGGCTGAATTTGACGAAATTGGTGAAAAAATCCGGGAAACCCTTGCGCCTCTGGTCATTTCCCTGCGGGATCAGGGCAAAGCAATGCGGATTGGAGTCAACCACGGTTCCTTAGCTGAACGGATGCTGTTCACCTATGGCGACACCCCGGAAGGTATGGTGGAATCTGCTCTGGAATTTATTCGCATCTGCGAGTCGCTGGATTTCCGTAATCTGGTGATTTCCCTCAAAGCCTCCCGCGTCCCGGTGATGCTGGCAGCTTACCGTCTGATGGTACTGCGCATGGATGAACTGGGCATGGACTACCCACTGCACCTGGGAGTCACCGAAGCCGGAGATGGGGAATACGGACGCATCAAATCCACGGCGGGAATTGCTTCTCTCCTCGCTGAAGGGATTGGTGATACGATTCGGGTTTCTCTGACTGAGGCACCGGAGAAGGAAATTCCGGTTTGCTACAGCATTTTGCAAGCCCTGGGATTACGGAAGACGATGGTGGAGTATGTTGCCTGTCCTTCCTGCGGGCGCACACTATTTAACCTGGAGGAGGTGCTGCACAAAGTGCGGGAAGCCACCAAACACCTGACGGGGCTGGACATCGCTGTGATGGGCTGTATTGTTAATGGTCCTGGTGAGATGGCGGATGCTGATTACGGTTATGTAGGTAAGCAGGCAGGCTACATTTCCCTCTACCGGGGACGAGAAGAGATCAAAAAAGTCCCTGAAGATAGAGGCGTAGAGGAATTGATTAGTCTAATTAAGGCAGACGGGCGCTGGGTGGATCCCTAGTTTGCTTCACCACCCTTCCAGTCCCAACCCCTTCCCCCTCCTGAGAATACTATCTCCTTCCAAATCTCCCACATCGAGAGATTATCGTTGGCTCCGCTTGCCTGTCAGCCATTTCTAATAAAAATAAATTATTTCCTGGCTTAACCCAGTGGCTGATCCGCAGAACTTTCAGGAATCAGGATGATACTGGACTGTAGGGGAGTCAGTTTAACTTGAAATCACCCAATCGTAGAGACTTCTCGTGGAACGTCCCTACGAATCGTCATCTTCCTTAACCGCTGCCACTGCGGTCTATAAACCCTGCCGAAAAACTTTGACTGCTTCTGCAAAATCCGTTTCAGCCATTAAAATACAACGCTTCAATAAATCCAGATCAAGTTGATCGAGTCCGATCAACTCGCTGTGCTCCACACGCTCGTAGCCATCCTGCCTGAGATGGTACAGAGACAGGGTTCCATCCTCCCAAAACCATACCTCTGGTACTCCTAGTGCCTGATACCGCGCGAGTTTGTTCCCACCACTACTAAAAATGACTTCAATGGACAGGTCAGGAATTGGCTTAAAGTCACCAATACAGTAAGATATGTCCGCCTGAGCTGATGCTTTTCCTTCTTGTTCCTGGGTTTTCGCGCCAGTGGGCTTGAACAGAATTCCCCTTTCCAGAAAAAACGTCGTCAGAAGATACCCAATTACGTGGGCAAAAAATTCATGGGCTTCTCCAGGCATCAGGATTTCAATGGTTCCATCGTAGTAGGCCAACCGCACTCCAGGAGAATCCTCAGAGGCCTGTTGAATTAGCTTAAACTTCTCCCATGATCCTTGCAGGACGACCCGCTGGTCAGTGTTTTTTGGGAGTAGCGGTACCATTGGGGATTTCCCTCAATCCATTCTCTCTAGAGAATTATTATCCTAATACCCAATGCAAAAGGCTCCGGCCTTCTGTTGCGTTCTTATAGCTATCGCCAGGTTGCTTAGGATACTGGTTTAAGGGGTGGTGTGGGATCTTCGCCCCCAGCCAGGGGTTCCACCCCTGCACTCCGTCCTAAGCCTGGTGGCTATAGCCATAGCATAACAGCCCCTTTTTATTCGTGATACAACGGAACACTGGTCCCTTAAAGAGTGCAGCTAACTCAGCTGAAAACCTCTGTAAGTTGCCTTGGCTCTCCTGAGAGGGTGATAAGCAAGGCTTATCACCAAAACAAAATCAATATTTCAGAGATTTTGTTTGAGATGGAAGAGTAGCTTACGCTAGTCTTTCACCGGCAAGCTGGGAGAACCGTTGCCTTTCATCCGTCAAGAGTTGTAGCTTAGGATGGCTTTAGCTAGAAACAGAGTTGATTGCGAGAGAATGCCGATGCAAGAGCCTAGAAATCAAACCCAGAAGGCGAAAATTTTGGTCCTGGTTTTCTGTTTCATTGTGATACCGCTGATTCTGTTTTTTCTGGCGATTCGTCCGGCATTCGCCGACAACACCCCAAAGCACTACACCGATTTAACGTTTCCACCATTACCGGAAGTGAAAGTGCCAGAATACACGCGATTCCAGCTTGGGAATGGAATGGTGGTGTATTTGATGGAAGATCACGAACTGCCACTGGTAGGGGGGACGGCTTTAATTCGCACAGGGTCTCGTCTGGAACCTGCGGAGAAGGTTGGTTTAGCGGGCATTATGGGCAGTGTGATGCGAACGGGCGGCACTCAATCCCGTTCTCCAGACGAAGTGAATGAATTTTTGGAGCAACGGGCGGCCTCGATTGAGACTGGAGTAGGTGAAGTTTCAGGTAGTGCCAGCTTCAATACTTTGAGCGAGAACCTAGAGGAAGTATTTGATTTATTTGCAGAGATTTTGCGTCAACCAGCGTTTCCACAGGACAAAATTGACCTGGCAAAAACGCAGGCACGGGGAGGAATCGCCCGTCGCAATGATGACCCGAACGGAATTGCCAGTCGCGAGTTTCGTAAGCTGATTTACGGTAGCGATAGTCCCTATGCCCGCACGGTTGAGTATGCCACCCTCGACAACATTTCCCGTGATGACATCGTTGGTTTTTACCAGCAGTACTACTCTCCGGCAAATGTCCTACTGGGGATTATAGGAGATTTCAACAGCAAAACGATGCGGAAGCTGATTGAAGAGAAGTTTGGCGACTGGAAACCTGGGACGAAAACAAATGCTTCTCTCCCAGCGGTGACCCAGGCGAAGACGGGGGGTATCTTTTTTGTTAGCCAACCGCAACTGAGTCAGAGTAGCGTTCTGGTCGGGCATTTGGGGGGTTTGGTGAATAGCCCGGACTATCCTGCCCTGTCGGTGATGAATGAAGTGCTGAATGGGTTTGGGGGGCGGTTGTTTAACGAGGTGCGATCGCGCCAGGGTTTGGCCTATTCTGTCTACGGCATCTGGAATCCCCGCTACGACTATCCAGGCACCTTTACTGCGGGAGGGCAGACCCGCTCAGATGCCACTGTTCCTTTCATCAAAAGCATCCTGGCAGAAATTGAAAGAATCCGCGCCAATCCCATTTCTGAAACCGAACTGAGCTACGCCAAGGATTCTGTCCTCAATTCTTTCATCTTTAACTTTGAAGACCCCAGCCAGACCCTCTCCCGGCTGTTACGCTACGAATACTTTGGCTATCCCAGTGATTTTCTGTTTCGCTACCGCAGGGGTGTGGAAGCTACCACCATTGCAGATGTACAGCGGGTTGCTAAGAATTATCTACAACCAGAAAAGATTGTTACTTTAGTGGTTGGCAATGAGCGGGACATTAGCCCACCACTGAGTACCTTATCACCGAATGCAGAAGTGACCGCAATTGATGTTTCAATTCCTCCTCCCCGAAGCAGTTATTATAGCTGTCGCCAGGTTGCTTAGGACACTGGGTTTAAGGGGTGGTGTGAAGGCTTTGCCACCAGCCAGGGGTTCCACCCCTGCACCCCGTCCTAACCACGATGACTACCACTATAGATAAAAGAGTAGCTTATGCTACTCTTTCACCGGCAAGCCGGAAGAACCTGCGTTATTTCCCTCTGGTGGTTTTTCGGTTTCCTGGACATATTGGAATTGAGGAATTTTCTGCCTAACCGCTCTAACACTTTCCATGCTGACACCAGAAATAGAGCCTCAACCAGGTGCAATCAAACCTGAGACAGCATTTAAAGATCTAGACAATCACGAGACTGAACAGTCCCATTTCCTGGTTTGTGGATTGGGTAGTCTGGGGCAGTTTTGTGTAGCGGCACTCAAGGAATTTGGGGTGTCCGTGCATGCTATTACCACCGCCTGCCCTGAAAGCTGGGAAATCACCAATCTGCCCAGTTTACTAGATAGCCTGCTATTGGGCGACTGCCGCCAGCCCGACGTTCTGGAAAAGGCGGGGGTCAAGAACTGCCGGGCCGTTTTGATTGTGACGAGTGATGAACGGGTGAATATTGAAGCGGCCTTCGCCGTAAAGCTGCTGAATCCAGGGGCCAGAGTGGTTGTGCGCTCAGCCAAACAGAATTTGAATCAACTGCTGGAGCAAGGATTGGGAAATTTTGTGGCACTGGAGGCCAGTCAGTTGCCTGCACCCGCATTTGCGATCGCCGCCTTAGGGAGTGAAATTCGCGGCCTGATTCAGCTGGGCGATTACCTGTTGCGAGTGGTCAAAGTGCCGATTGACACTACCCATCGCTGGTGCGATCGCCGCTCCTTACATGAACTCAATACCCAAACCCGTCGCCTGCTCAGCCACATTCGTGCTGGAAGCCCTTTACCCGTAGGGTTCTATCAATGGGAACCCGATGCACGCATCCAGGCTGGTGATCAGATTGCCTACATTGAAGTCCTCGATCAATTTACAGACCTGATGGCGGCTTCTCCAACAGTAACTCCATTCAAAGCACGTTCAGAGGCGAGGCCATTCTGGCGCAAAGTACGCTACCTTTCTGGATATCACGTGGGGCAAAAGCTGATGAACTGGTGGCAGGTAACCGCCCAGCAGCCAACAAGACGGGTTGCCACCGTGGTTGGCGTTACGATGCTTGCCCTGTGGTTGATAGGCACCCTCATTTTCAAGTTGACGAATCCCCCAATTAGCCTGCTATTGGCGCTTTACACCGCAGGGGTAATGCTGCTGGGCTCCTATGACACCGTGTTTGGAGCCCTCAACCCACAAGACAGCTTCCCTGTTTGGATGCGGATTATGAATCTGATCTACATGTTAGCAGGGACGGCTTCCATCGCGGTGTTGTATGCACTCCTGACAGAAACTCTGCTGGTTGCCAAGTTTCAGCTCCCCAAGAAGCGCCCTCCTGTGCCTCAGCAAGGCCATGTGGTATTAATTGGGCTGGGGCGGGTGGGGCGACGGGTTGCAGCCTTTTTGCAGCAAATGCGGCAACCCCTGGTCGGGGTGAGCAACGTTCCCCTGGAATCTACGATTTTGCCCTCAATGCCATTAGTGGTGGGAGAACTGGCAACGTCCCTAAGTAAAGTCAATCTGACAACCGCAAGAAGCGTTGTGATTGCGACGGATGATGAGATGGCAAATCTGGAGCTTGGTTTAATGGCGCACACGGTAAATCCTGACTGTGCTCTGGTTATTCGCACCTTTGATCCCCGTTTCAGCGCCAGTATTGATCGCCTGTTGCCCTATGCTAAGGTGCTTTGTGCCTATGAACTGGCTGCCGATGCCTTTGTGGCAACGGTGTTTGGGGAGAATGTTTTAAGTTTGTTGCGGCTGAATGAGCAGACGGTTCTGGTCATCGAGTATAGGATTGAGTCAGAAGATACCCTGAATGGATGGTTGCTGGCGGAAGTTGCCTATGGTTATGGTGTGGTTCCCGTTTTGTACCACAGTTTAGCGAAAGGACTGATGCGGTTGATGCCGTCGGATGACACCTACCTGGAAGTGGGCGATCGCCTGGTTCTTTTGGCCACCATTGACGGTCTACAACGGATTGAACGGGGTGAAATGTTGCCCCGACGCTGGCAGGTGGCGATCAACAAAGCACTATCTAAGGACTCTATCTTTGACGGGTCAACGGCGATCGCTCGCATCACCGGTTGCAGCATTAACCAGGCCAGGCAACTGATGAACCAGCTTCCTGCCGTTCTACCTATCCCTCTCTATAAACACCAGGCACAACGGCTGATTCGAGAACTCAGCAAATTGCAAGTGGTTGCACAATTAGTATCGTTGCCAGCGTGAGGCGATCAACAGAGGGAGAAACCTATGGAAAATCGGCTGACTCAAGAGCAATTAGGCAAAATTGTGGGTGAAGTTGAGCGACTTTCCCAGCGGCGTCAGAATGAACTGGATCGGAAGCAGATGGAGCAAATTCTGCGGGAACTGAGTTTACCGCCGGAGTTACTGGATGAAGCGATGATCCAGATACAGCGACGGGAAGCTCTGGAAGTTCAACAACGCCAGACACGAAATCTCATGATTGGGATTGTGACCTGTCTGGCGATTGCTGTGGGTGGGATTGCCTTTTGGTCGCAGCAAAACCAGCAAGCTCTCGCCCGTGTCTCTGTGCAGCAAGACCGGATCACCCTGACGCAGGATAGTGGGGGCAATCTGACAACGGTTTCTCGCCCGGCGGAAGTGGTTTACAAGGTCACGCTCAAAGATGCCCCAGTTGGTAAAAAACTCAATCTTTCCTGTGACTGGATTGCCCTGGGAGATCAGGTTTTGAAACAAAACCGTTACCAGACGAAAGAAATCACAACCCCGGTCTGGAATACGCAATGTAAAAATACAATCGCTGCCAGTGCCCCTGCTGGAACCTGGAAGGTGCGAATGTTTTTGGGCGATCGCCCACTCAGCGATGCCAGTTTTGAGGTGAAGTAGCCATTGAGATGAGGGAATTGGAGCCAGTTATTGAGTGTGGATTTGTTTAGATTGGGGAGGTTGCCCGCAACGGTTCAACCGGATTATTGGTTACTGGGGCGGGGGGCAACAGGCTGAGTTGGAAAAACGATTGAGCTATGCTGTGAATGCAGCAGGAGAAAGCCCATCAACTCATCCGCAATACTCTGCATCCCAAAATCCCAATGGCGCCTTCTGGGGAATGGCCTGTCTGAGACCAACAGAGGGAGAAGGGGCTGGTCCGGATGCCTGGATCAGGGTGGACGAACAGACGCTGATCATGGGACGAGAACCCTTTGGGCGGGTGCCCCTGTACTGGATGCAGATGGATCAGGTGATCTGGTTTGCGAGTCATCTCAGCCTGCTACTACCGATTGTTGATGGGATTGAAATTAGCCTCCCCGCAGTGTATGGCTACAGTTGCTTTTCCTATGTGCCGACGCCATTGACTCCTGTTGCCGGGATTTTTACCATTTCGACAGGAGTTGAACAAACTTGGACCTTCCACAATGGGGCGATCGCTGCACCACAGTGGCAGCGATCACTGGAATGGCAGGAATCACCGCAACCACTTGAAGATGAACCAACCGCCATTGATCAACTGCAAACCCTATTGAAAAACTCCATCCAGGGCCAGATCGCCGACCTGAATCAAGGTCCCGTTGGCATTTTTCTCTCCGGTGGGCTGGACTCTTCCATCGTGGCAGCCTTACTGGTGCAGGCTGGAGTGAAGGTGCGGGCCTACACGCTGGACTTTGGCAGCGCGGGCATTCCAGAGCATCCCTACGCCCAGGCGATCGCTGACTTTCTGAAAATTCCCCTGGTTCGGGTAAAGGCGACTCCGCGCCGGATTCGGCAGGCGCTAATTCCCACCGCTCAGGCATTAGACCTGCCCTTTGGGGATGGAGTGACGGTTCCCCTGTTCCTACTGGGGCAGACCGCCAGTCAGGAAGTGAAGGTCATTTTCAATGGGGAAGGGGGTGACCAGCTCTTTGCTGGTTGGACCAATAAACCCCTGATCGCTGCCAGCATTTATCAAACGGAACACCCGTCTGAGCGTGATTTTACCCAGCAATATCTGCGCACTTTCCATCGCCTCTGGGGCTATGAGAGCCAGATATTTCAGCCAGAGGTCTATGCTCAGGTCAAACAATGGCTTCCCCAGGATTGGCTCAAAGATGCGCTTGATCCTGCTTTCGGCAGATCCCTGCTACACCGTCTGCGCCGTGCTAATTTGATGCTCAAAGGGGCTCAAAATATTCATCCCCGTGCTACACGATTGGGATTGGCTCACGGATTGGAGGTGCGATCGCCCTTCTGCGACCTTCCCCTGGCGCAATGGGCCTTTCGTATACCAGGGGAACTGTACCTGCGCGGCTCCTGCGAAAAATATATTCTGAAGCGAGCCGTTGAACCCTGGCTACCACCGGAGATCGTATGGCGGCCCAAACGGGGAATGGGAGTGCCCTTAACCTCCTGGTGCTTTGATGAGTTATGGCACGAACTGGGGCGCTGGCTCAACCCAAAGTATTTACAGCAGGAAGGCATCTGGCAACCCGATCTGGTAACCCGGATCGTTCTGGGCAAATTGGGCACGATTCAGGGGCGGCGCATCGGGGAAAGCCTCTGGCTGCTGTTGATGTGGCAGGCATGGCGAAGTGCCGTCTTAAAGGAACCCGGTCCCCACTTCTCCTGGCACCCGCTCTTTTCCCTTCCTTCCTGGCTTGGACGGCTGTACCTTCAATTCCACAGGAACACTGAATCATGGTAACTACTCCTTCCCAGATCCAAAGCAGTTCCCCCTCTCTACCGCTTCCTCCCTTTCCCCTGCCCCTTGCCCAGGAACTACTTTCCACCTACGGCTCGCCGCTCTATGTCTATCAGAGCGATCGCCTGCATCAAACCATTTCCCAGATCACCCGCGCCATCCCCTATCCGCGCACCCAATTCCAATTTGCCAGTGTTACCAATGGCAATCTTGCCCTCCTGCGCATCTTTCACGAGGCTGGCTGGGGGCTGCACGCCAACACCCCCGGCGATGCCTACCTGGGACTTCACGCAGGCTTTCATCCTGACCAGATTGTTTACAGCGGCAGTAACCTGAACCGTACTGACATGGAACAACTCCTCAACTGGAGCATTAACACTTTCAATCTGGATAGCTTGTCTCAATTGCAGCTTTTTGGTGAGGTGTATGGGGAGATGAGGGGGAAAGGAAAGAAGGGTGAAATTCGGGAGTCAAAGGCTCCTCTCTGCGTCGGTCTTCGCCTCAATGACCCCACTCTCACAGGAGATAGTCGCATTGGGGTGCGCCGGGAAGAATTTCCTGAAGCCATTGCCATTGCCCATCGAGCCGGACTCAGACTCACCGGACTTCATTTCTATCGAGGGACGGGCACCAATGCAACAAAAGCCTTTATTCAAGTGATTGAGCCGGTGCTGGCGATCGCCCAAACCCTGCCTGATTGGGAATATCTGGACTTTGGGGGTGGCTTTGGTTATCCCTACCATGGGGGTGGGGTTGCTTTCAACTGGGAAGAATTTGGAGCTGAGTTGAGCTATTGCCTGAATCAGCTAAAGCGCCCCATCCGACTGGTGATTGAGCCGGGGCGGGCGGCGATCGCAGGTTGTGCAGTGCTGCTGACTCAAGTGGTTTCCGTTAAATGGCAAAACAAAAAGCAAATTGTTGGCACCGATACCACCGTTGCCAATCTTTCGGTTCCCGCAGTGCATGGTGGTTATCGGGAGATTGTGACATGGCCGGAGGTCGAAGCCTCTAACCCCGATTCCCTGATTCCCACCGATGTCTGTGGCAATACCACTTACTCCCGCGATTATTTGGGCAAAAACTGTCAGCTACCTGCCTTGCAAATGGGTGACATTCTCGCCATTCTGGATGTGGGCGCCTACGGCTACGCAATGGCTTCTCATTTTCTGCACCGCCCCCGACCGGCTGAAGTCTTGCTTAAAAAGCGTAGCCATCGTCTGATTCGCAAACGAGAAGATTACAGTGTTTTACTGAATAATCAGGTACTTTAGAAACTGGTTATGAACCTGAGGTGCAAGGGATTTGTCAATTTTGGGGCGGCTCTTCCGGCTTGCCGGTGAAAGAGTAGCGTAAGCTAATCTTTCATCTAAAACAGAATCCCTAAAATATTGATTTTGTTTTGGTAATCAGCGTCGCCTATCACCAAACTCCTAGGGGAGCCTTTAGAGCAATTTTCAAAAGGGGAACGGGGGAGTCAGGGAGTCATAGCTTCAGGAGTTATAGCTATAGTCACCAGACTTGGGACGGGGTGCAGGGGTTGTTCCACCTCTGGCTAGGGGCGGAGCCCCACACCCCCTTAAACCCAATGTCTTAAGCAACCTAGTGTTCCGCCAGGAAAATTTTGACGGGTCGCAGACCCTCAAAATTTAACTCCCATCAACTTCCTGGGTATTCGCTAACTGTCAAATTCAATTTGACAGAGTACTAGCGATAGCTATAAGAAAGAGAGGGGCAAGAGAAAGACCTATGAAATGCATTCAGTGTGGGACGGATAACACTCTAAAAGATCGAACCAGTGCCTATGGCCGCTGCAAAAATTGCCAGCATCCGTTTGTGTTTGAACCGACCAGCATGGGAAACGCGAAGATTACCGATCCTATGTTTGCGAAGGCGATCGCTGATCTTTCTGCAAACGGTACCCTCTTTTTCACTCCCAAACAGTTTTTCTATTTTATTGAAAACCGTGGTCGCACAAAGAGTGCAACTCCATTGGCAGCCCTTCTGTTTATTTTCGTTGTTCTGAATATTTGGGGTTTTGGTTTTATTGGTGGGCTGCTGATGATAGTAATGGGAGGCTCAAAACTGGCATTCCCGATTGCATTAATCCTGATAAATCTCGCTTTTATTGCAACTCTCTATTACAGCAGTCAATCGAGCAGAGGAAACTATCACAGCCGCAAACAGGCTGCCAGAGGACTACAGGCCATTGGTGGAATCACGTTAGTTGCAGGGAGTTTATCAGGTTTACTCATTTATCACTCTCTGCCTCTGGCCGTGATTGCTGTAACACTGGGAATTCTGGCTATTGTTTTGGGACGGTTACAACTGTCAAAACAATCTAAGATTGCCCAAACATTGTTAATAACGCAGGATCAGTTTGGGTACTGGTTGACACGCTGGCAGCAGGTCAATGGCCCAATTGAAAAAATGTTGTCTCCTCCCCAACAAGATGCTTCCCCAGTACCTGTTACCTCCGATATTACGGCTTACAGTTTTGATCGGTTAGTGGTTTGCGATCGCCCAGAAATGGCCCAACTTTTGATTGCTAACAATTTCCATTTTGAAAATAACTGTGCCATTCTCAGCATTACGGGCTATCCCCCCACCATTTTCAACACAACCATGGAAATGCTGAGGCGCAATCCAGATTTGAAAGTTTATGCCCTGCATGACTGTACAGCGCAAGGGATTGGATTAGTGCATCACCTGCGCTCCAGTCCAGACTGGTTTCCTGACCGAAATATTGCCGTTATCGATGTGGGCCTGTCTCCGCGTCAGATTCTCTCAACCCCTGGCATATTTGTGCAAAATTCAGTGATGGCGGCCAATGCCGCAAAACAGATGCCTCCAGAGGTGCGCCAGTTGTTATCTCCTGATGAAATTGCCTGGTTGGAAGCTGGAAATTTTGTGGAACTGGAATCGTTTACACCCCAACGCTTGATTCATGTTCTCAATCGCGGTATCGCCGGCAGCCGTGAGCTGGAAGACAGTCGTGATGGCGGAATTATTTTTCTGGGTGACTCCGGTGGTTATTACGCGTCGGATAGTTTTGGGTGATAGGACGGGTAACAGGCGACAGGCGACAGGCGAGGGGATGGGGGTAATCCGGGGGATTCCGTATAAAACAAAATCCCTGGAATATTAATTTTGTTTTGGTGATAGGCGACGCTTATCACCAAACTCTCAGGAGAGCCATTTTTACCAGATGGTTTGAAGATTCAATACAAATCCAGGCAGCACGTCTTCACCGGAAAGACTATCTGGATCTTGCAGAACTTCTACTTCTTTTCCAGGACGATAAATTTCGACTCTGCGGGCTTTTCGGTCTAGCAGCCAGCCGAGTTTGACCCCGTTATCGATATATTCCTGCATCTTGGCTTGGGTCTCCTGCAAACTATCGGTTGGAGACAGTAACTCCAGCACAAAATCAGGGGCAATTGGAGGAAATTTCTCTTTTTCTTCAAGAGTCAGGGAATTCCAGCGGCTGTTTTGAATCCAGGCAACATCTGGCGATCGCTTGGCTCCATTCGGTAGCTCGAAGCAGGTAGAAGAATCAAAAACTTCACCCAGGCTCACTTGCTCATTCCACACTACAAAGCGAGTGGTGAGTTTGGCATTGTAGATCCCTGTATCTCCTCCGGTTGGAGTCACAACAATCAATTCTCCCTTAGAATTTTGCTCAAACTTGACATCTGGATTTGCTCGACAAACTTCAAGAAATTGCTCGTCGGATAGCGTAAAAATTGGATCAAGTCTAATGACAACAGATGTCATACCACCACCTCAGAATTTCGACGAGCCTGGACTTCCAGATAGATCAATAATGCATTGATATCCGCTGGGTTGACACCACCGATACGGGAAGCCTGCCCAACGGTGAGCGGACGAACTTTTGCCAGTTTCTCACGGGCTTCTTTGGAGAGGGTTTCAATCGAGTGATAGTCCAGATCGGGTGGAAGTTTGCGGTGCTCCTGGCGGGAAATCTGGTCAATCTGGCTCTGTTGTCGTTGAATGTAGCCGGAATATTTGATATCGATTTCGGCTCCTTCCTTTTCGGCCCGATTAAGTTCCGGATTACCGAGGCCAAACCGCTCTAAGTCTGCATAGTGAAAGCCGGGTTTGCGCAACAGGTCGGCCAGGGTGATGGAGCCTTTGATGGCCTGCTGGGTGTAGGTGACAATGTCTTTACCCAGTGGATCGTGTTCTTTGACACGGGTTTCGTGCAAACGCTCTTTTTCAGCCGCGATCTGTGCCTGTTTGCGAACAAACAAATTCCAGCGGCGATCGCCAATCAGCCCAATCTCGCGCCCCAGAGGAGTAAGGCGTTGGTCAGCGTTGTCCGACCGCAACAGCAAGCGATACTCTGAACGGGAGGTCAGCATCCGGTAGGGTTCCCGCAGATCTTTGGTGCACAGATCATCAATTAGCGTTCCGATATAGCTTTGCTCCCGTGGAAAGGTAATCATTGCCTGCCCCCGAACAAACCGGGCGGCGTTCACTCCAGCCACCAGTCCCTGGGCAGCCGCTTCTTCGTAACCTGTCGTGCCATTAATTTGCCCGGCACAGAACAGTCCCTCAATTTTTTTCGTCATCAGGGTAGGGTAGCATTGGGTCGCGGGGAGATAGTCGTATTCCACGGCATAGGCTGGACGCAGCATGACACAGTTTTCCAGACCAGGGAGCGATCGCAACATTTGCAATTGCACGGGTTCTGGTAATCCCGTTGAAAAGCCCTGGACATAAATTTCTGGAATGTCTCGCCCTTCTGGTTCCAGAAAGATCTGGTGGCTTTCCTTATCGGCAAAGCGAACAATTTTGTCCTCAATGCTGGGGCAATAGCGTGGGCCCTTGGCATCGACCCAACCGCCATAAACTGGGGACAGATGCAGATTCTCCCGGATGATGCGATGGGTTTCTGGAGTGGTACGGGTGATGTAGCAATCCATCGATTCTCGCTCCACCCAAACGTCCGGGTCGAAGCTGAACCAGCGGATTTCGGGATCACTGGGCTGGGGTTCCAGGATGGAGAAGTTGATGGAGCGGCGATCGACACGGGCAGGCGTTCCCGTTTTCAGCCGCCCCGTTTCAAAACCGAAACGACTCAATGTTTCAGTCAGCCCTTCCGCTGCAAATTCTCCAGCCCGGCCCGCAGCCATGGACCTGTTGCCCACCCAGATGCGCCCGCCCAGAAACGTTCCAGTCGTGAGAATTACCGCTTTACACTGGAAGGCAACGCCAAAGTAGGTCTGGACTCCTATCACCTCATCGTTTTTGCCCAGAACCAGATCGGTCACCATTCCTTCCCGGACGTTCAGGTTTTCCTGGTTCTCAACAATGGTTTTCATCACAGCAGCATACTCGCGCTTGTCAGTTTGCGCCCGCAATGCCCATACAGCGGGGCCTCTGGAAGCGTTGAGAATGCGTTTTTGAAGATAGGTGCGGTCTGCCATTTTGCCAATCTCGCCGCCCAGGGCATCCACTTCATGCACCAGTTGAGACTTGGCTGGCCCCCCTACTGCCGGGTTACACGGCTGCCAGGCGATCTTGTCCAGGTTGAGCGTCAACAGAAGCGTGCGACAACCCAATCGCGCCGTTGCCAGAGCCGCTTCACAACCAGAGTGACCGCCTCCCACTACCACAACATCAAAGGTATCCAAAAAGTCAACGGGTAAATCCAGGGTCATAGTCTGCACAAGAGGGAGTCTCCACCTAAATTTTAACGGTCGCTGGGGCTGCCCCACTCTCTACAGTTCCACTTAGGACTTGTAAGAAAATAACTTTTACATCTTCCATGTAAAATGGATCTACTATTGATTCATGATAGATGACAAT
>JAIMBL010000056.1 GCA_023511615.1 Leptolyngbyaceae cyanobacterium HOT.MB2.61 | reverse complement strand
CGGCGCTGCATCCAGAAACCCTCCCGGTGGAGAAACTCATCAACAATCTATCACTCTCGCCCAGGGGAGGTTATGCAGTATTTGCCCATACTGCCCCACGCAACGCACCAGCGATTTGGTCTGATTGACTCATAAATCTTTTCCCCTCATCCCTGGTTCCATCAGGCCTGGTTGTCCCGGGTTGAACGGTGATTGGTGATTGGGCATTGCTGAATCTGGATATGAAATAGTTTCAGTATGAATCGAAATGAAGTTTCGATTCATACTGCTTTTCAGCAACGCTGGTAATTGTTATCTATCAACTCCCCCGACAATACTGATTAAACTCATTCACCAGAGAGCTTTCCTGCTGAGTCGCTTCGTTGAGCGTTTTCAAAGACGAGGTAATGGCTCTGTTATCCTTCTTGCGGGCAGCTTCTACCAGTTCCTTACCGGCCTTACCCGTTTCCCGATACATCTTGATGAAACGTGTCTGCAACCCCTGCAACGTCTCATCCTTCACCTTGACCGCTTCCAACTCCCCGGCGTACTGATCTAGACTGTTAGCTGCTCTTTCCAGTTCTCCTACTTTATCGGGGTTATTGCTTTTACTGGCGGCCTGGGCATCCTTGGCTGCCTTGTTGACCACATTGCTGATTTTATTGCATTGAGTTACTTTGCTTTCACCACAACTGGCAGCTAGAACACTTATGGCTGTGGCGATCGCAACTAAAGCAACCCGTTTTTTAGAAGTGCTCATCAAAAAAGTTTCAAAAAAGTTTCAAAAGAACGAAATTCTTCGCTCAATGTAGCTTCTCCACTCAAAAACAGCAATCGTTTAGATTACAGATATCCACAAACCCCTCCCAGGGCATTGGCATGGCAACGCAATGGGATAAGATAGCGGGGCACACGTGAACAGCATCAGTGCGGGGAAAGAACGGTGATTTTCCTTTCCAGGCTTTTGCTTCTGGCAGAGCAGCCGCCAATTCAGTTTCAACAATCGGTTTGAGGAAAGGGAAAGAATCCGACGCTGTGCCGCAACTGTGAAAGAAAGGATGAGTACTAAGTGCTGAACTTTGAGTGAGTCAATTCGGCTCAAAACTCAAACCTTCTGAAGCCAGGATGCCTGTCTGATGTTTTTTCACTCTGTTTCCTGCGTCGCACGGGAAAGGAGTTTTGCGATCATGCTCACATCCGAAACTATCGATCAATCCCCTTTAGAGTCTAAATCCCCTCAGCGATTACAACTACCACCGCTCCCCCTGCATCGTCCGTTACTGTTAATTGGACACGGCACTCGCGATGCCGAAGGGCGACAAAGCTTAGTGGATTTTGCCGCAGCCTACCATCAACTGGACCCCTCACGCCCGGTGTTGCCCTGCTTTTTAGAACTCACCGGACCTACCATTCAGGAAGGGGTAGATCAATGCGTTGAGCAGGGATACACCGATCTGTCCGTATTGCCTATCCTGCTGTTTGCCGCCCGGCATAACAAGTTTGATGTGACGAACGAGCTGGATCGGGCCAGGAAGCGCCATCCTCAAGTCACCTTCCACTATGGCCGTCATTTTGGGATCGCGCCGGGAATTGTGGAACTGTGGCGATCGCGCTTGGCCGAACTGGATCGCCCCGAACATAACCCCCATGAGATTTCCCGGGAGGACACCGTTTTGCTGTTTGTTGGTCGCGGCTCCAGTGACCCGGATGCCAACGGGGATGTATTCAAGCTGTCCCGCATTCTCTGGGAAGGGAGTGGCTACCATACCGTAGAAACCTGCTTTATCGGCATTACCCATCCCCGTTTGGAAGAAGGTTTTCGCCGTGCCCGTCTCTACCAGCCCAGACGCATCGTCGTATTACCCTACTTTCTATTTACCGGGCTACTGGTGAAAAAAATTTTCGACATTTCAGCTCAGCAACGGCTGCAATACCCGGATATTGAGATCGCCTGCTTGCCTGAAATGGGCTTACACCCCCAGCTATTTACTGTGCTGCGCGATCGCGAGATTGAAACCCAATTGGGTCAGGTGCAAATGAACTGCGAAATGTGTAAGTTTCGCTTAGCCGCACTCAGCAACGGTCATACCCATCACCATCATCACGACCACAACCCCAATCATCATGGACATCATCACGGGCACGACCATTCCTCCCACGACCACAGCCATTCCCATGCCACTGAAGACCCCTATGCAGAGCTAGACCGCTACCATGAAAAAATCTGGCAGGCACCCTAGGTGGCTAAGAGTTGATGAGGGGTGAGGAGTAGATGGATGGATGAGTTTTGAATTTTGAGCTCCCACCGCACTCCTTACCCCGGCGTCGCTGAATTTGAGGATGAAAAAGGTACTGGATGCTTGAAACTTCGTTTCAATTCATCCTGCTTTTCAGCAACACCCTCCCCCCTACTTGACTGACAACTAACAACCAACAACTAATAACCCCTATGTCTGAAGATTTCTCAGTGGGCGATCGCGTCCGTTTAATTGCCCTCCCACCCTTTGTTAAAACGGCTGACCCAATGCCCATGTTGCGTCCAGCTACGGTGATCACATTAGGCGAGGAAGGGATTGTGGTCGGTCGAAAACCAGGTAATTCCTGGAGTATACGGTTTGCGAACGGTACCTATTTGGTGGATAGCCAGTATTTAGAAGCGGTGTCCGACGCTCGTTGAAAAGTTTCGGCACACGGGCTTTGGGTACACCAGGACAGGGCGTCAACCATGAAATTTCTTATTATTCCCAACTCGAGACATGGTATCACATCGCTCTATCGAAACCAAGAAGTTTTCAGGTTTTGTTATGAGAAAATCATGATCTGGGCAAACTAGCTATGCCATTACTGGGGTATAGCTATGCCTAACGCAGGGAATTCTCTAGGTACAGCCACATTCATCAATCTTAACTCTACAGTCCAGACGTTTCAGGACACGGTTACTTCTGCGGCAAATGACTACTACCGCTTCATCCTCAGCAATCGCAGTAGCTTCAATCTGTCATTAACGGGGTTGTCTGCCGATGCCAACGTAGCATTGCTCAATAGTGCAGGCAATCCGCTCAGCCTGAATGGGGTGCCCCAAAGTTCTACCAACACGGGGACGTTTTCTGAGTCAATCAACGCCGTTCTGGATGCAGGCACCTATTACATCCGCGTCTTTCCTGGAACACCCACTACCAGTGCTGACTATAACCTGAACGTTTCGATCAGCAATCATCTTTCAACCGATATTCTCTGGCGCAACTATGCCACTGGACAAAATGTGGCGTGGTTTATGAATGGCACAGGGATTGAAGCCGTGGGTTCCCTGCTCCCAGTCGGTGATCTGAACTTTGCCATTCAAGGTACCGGAGACTTTAACAGAGATGGTCGGACCGACATTATCTGGCGCAACGATTCAACAGCTCAAACCGTCATCTGGTTAATGAATGGAACTGGTCTGGATTCGGTCGTGAATCTGGATCCTCCAGTGGCTCCAGGCTGGCAGGTTGCGGGTACGGGAGACTTTAACCTGGATGGCAACACGGACATTCTCTGGCGCAACAGTGTCACTGGAGAAACATCCTTCTGGCTAATGAACGGTACCAGCCTCCATTCAACAGCCCAACTCAATCCACTCGTAGATTCCAGTTGGCAGATCCAGGGCGTTGGAGATTTTAACAAAGATGGGAAACCTGACATCCTCTGGCGCAACTACTCAACGGGTGAGAACGTTGTCTGGTTTATGAACGGCACCAACCTCAGTTCGGTTGGGTTTCTCTTTGCTGTCGGTGATTTGAATTGGCGCATCTCCGGGACAGGCGACTTCAACCGGGATGGTTATGCAGACATTCTCTGGCGCAATGTTGGGACGGGTGAAAATGTCATCTGGCTCATGAATGGGGTGGCGATTAGTGGCATTGTGAATCTGCCGCCCGTTGATTTGAATTGGCGATCGCTCTCTCCCTTCACCCGCACCGGGGCTCCCATTCCAATCGATGTCGCAGGCAATTCCCTGCCCGATGCATTTGACATGGGCAGAAACTTGACTGGCAATGCCACCTACCGCGACTTAGTGGGTGGCGCTGACCCCAGCGACTACTACCGCTTTAACCTGGCTACTGGCAGTAACATCAACCTGTCACTGACGGGTTTGAACGCCAACTTAGACCTGCAACTGCTGGACGGCAACGGAGGCGTTCTACAAAGCTCGACCCTGGGCAGTGCCACCTCTGAATCCATTATCAGCACTCTGACCGCAGGCACCTACTACGTTCGGGTTTATCCAGCAAACGGTGCCAGCAGTACCTACTCCCTCAATTTGTCGGTTAACAACCTGCCAGTACTGGCCACCAACAACCCGCTGGTGGTAACGGAGGGCAATGCGGCAAACCTCACGAGCAGTATCTTGCGGGTCACTGATAATGACAATGCGGCAACCCAGCTCACCTACACCCTGGGAACCCTCCCCAGTCGGGGCAACCTGATTCTCAATGGAGTTACCCTCAACTCCGGTGCCACCTTTACCCAGGCAGATATTGACGATGGTACCCGTTTACGCTATCAGCACGATGGCAGCGAAACCCTGACTGATAGCTTTACCTTTACCGTTTCCGATGGTGTGGGTGGTGTTCTGGGTTCCAGCAGCCTGAATATTGCGGTAACTCCAGCCAACGATGCTCCCGTCCTGACCGTACCGACAGGCACCCAATCCGCAGACCAGGGGGCAAATTCAACCATCTTTGGCATCAGCATTGCCGATCCGGACGCGGGCAGTGGTAATGTCACGGTCACGCTTTCTGCCGCCAATGGCGTTCTTTCCCTTGGCTCCATTGCAGGCTTGACCTTCTCCCAGGGAACCGGAAGTCAGAATTCCAGCATGATCTTCAGTGGCACGCTGGCAGCGGTGAACAACGCGCTGAGTGCCCTGATCTACCGCAGCAACTCCACCTTCCAGGGAATAGACACAATCAATCTCAATGTCAATGACAACGGGAATACAGGGGTTGGAGGTTCCCTATCGGACAGCAAGACGATCGCCGTTCAGGTGACACCCGTTAACCAGCCCCCAATTATCACACTACCGCCCGCGCCAGTTGCCAGTGAGGACACCAATCTCGCGATCGCAGGCATCAGCATTGCTGACATTGACGGACTCGGTGGCAATGTTACTGTCAGCCTGTCGGCGGTCAATGGGGTGCTTTCGCTCAACTCCACAGCAGGACTGAACCTGTTGACGGGTGACGGTACCCAGGATCGCAACATTGCCTTCTCTGGACCGCTGGCACTGGTCAATGCTGCACTTAACAATCTGGTTTACCTCGGTGATAGGGATTTCAATGGTACTGACTTTATCACTGTCAATGTCAGTGACAGTGTTAGCCCTGGCAGTGGTGGCGTGCCCCTGTCCGATACCCGGACGCTGACCGTTACCGTTAACCCGGTCAATGATGCGCCAGTACTGACAGTGCCTGGTGCCCAGATGGCTAACGAAAACACCAATCTGCGCATTACCGGGATTAGCGTCAGCGATGTGGATGCGACCAGCGACAACCTGACTGTCAGCCTGTCTGCTGGAAACGGCACCCTCACCCTGGGGGCCACAACTGGATTGACCTTCTCCAGCGGGAATGGCAACCAGAATGCCAGCATGATCTTTAGCGGTACGCTGGCCGCGATTAACAATGCCCTCAGTACCCTGACTTACCGCGGTAATCTCAACTTTAACGGCGAAGACACGATTAATCTCAGTGTCAATGACAACGGAAACACGGGGTCTGGGATTCCGCTGAGTGATAGTCAGGCGATCGCTGTCAACGTCCTGGGGGTCAACAATGCTCCGGTGATTACTGTGCCGCTGGCACCCTCAACGAATGCGGGTGTGAATCTGGCGATCGCGGGTATCAGCATTAACGATCCCGATGCGGGCAGTGGCCTTCTGCAAGTGACAATTGCCGCTGCCAATGGGGTTCTCTCCATTCCCACCGAAAATCTCACCTTCTTCCAGGGCGATGGTACGCTTGATAGCCGGATCACCTTTGCTGGGTCCCTTTCTGCTATTAACATCGCCCTTGCAGGATTGGTTTACCGCAGCAATCCCAACTTTACTGGCTTTGAAACGATTTCGGTCAGCGTCAATGACCAGGGCAGTTCGGGTATCGGCACTCCCCTGTCGGATACCAAGACTCTGTTTGTGAATGTGGGTGGTGCAGTTAATAATCCACCCATCGCTAACCCCGACGCCTATAGCGTTCTGCGAAATACGACTCTCAACGTTCCCGGTACGGGAGTTTTGGGCAATGACAGCGACAGTGATGGTCCTTCACTCAATGCCATTCTGGTCAGCCTGCCAGCCCAGGGTTCACTCTCGCTCAGCCCCACGGGTTCTTTCATGTACACACCGAATCCTGGCTTTACAGGCATTGACACTTTCACCTACCGGGCCAGCGATGGTATTGCCAATTCCAATTTGGCGACGGTCACGATCAATGTCACCGTTCCCGCTAACACTCCACCAACTGCCAGCCCGGATATTTTCCTGCTGAATGAAGACACCACTCGCACGGGCAATGTGTTAAGCAACGATACCGATGTCGAGGATGGGCGTCCAGCGATCGCCCAACTCATCACTGGCCCTACCCAGGCCGCGACCTTCACCCTCAATGCGGATGGTTCCTTCAACTACACGCCCAACCCCAACTTCAACGGCACCGATACCTTCACCTACATTGCCAGAGACTCCGCCGGGGCAACCTCTAACACCGCAACCGTGACGCTCTCTATCACGCCTGTCAACGATCTGCCCGTTGCCGTCAATGACAGTTTCACCCTGAGTTCAGGGGGAACGTTAAGTAACCAAAATGTTCTCACCAACGACACTGACATTGAAGACACGCGTCCCCCTATCGCTGAACTGGTCAACGGCCCGACCAATGCCCTCAGCTTCGTCCTCAATGCCGACGGTTCATTCACCTACGTCCCCAACACGGGCACAACTACAGACTCGTTCACTTACCTTGCGAGAGACTCTGCTGGGGCGACTTCCAATACCGCCACCGTTAACATCCTTGTCAGCAGCCTGCCCAATACCCCTCCCACCGCCATTGATGACCTCATCCCCGCTTTCGATGAAGACACCTCCACCACAGGCAATGTGCTGCTCAATGACACCGATGCGGAAGATACCCGTCCAGGGGTAGCTGAGTTAGTCAATGGCCCCACCCAGGCCGCGACCTTCACCCTCAATGCCGATGGCTCCTTCAGCTACACCCCCAATCCCAACTTCAACGGTACCGATACCTTCACCTACCTTGCCAGAGATTCCGCCGGGGCACCTTCTAACACGGCCACCGTCACTCTTTCCATTACCCCGGTGAATGACCTGCCCATTGCTGTGAACGACCTCATTCCTGCCTTTGATGAGGATACGTCTACTACAGGTAATGTGCTGAGCAATGACACCGATGTAGAAGATGGTCGTCCTACCATTGCTGAGTTAGTCAACGCTCCAGCTAATGCCGCCACCTTTACCCTGAATGCGGATGGCTCCTTTAGCTACACGCCCAATCCCAATTTCAATGGCACTGATACCTTCACCTATCGCGCCAGGGATTCGGCGGGGGCTGCTTCCAATATTGCTACGGTTACTCTTTCCATTGCTCCGGTCAATGATGCGCCTGTCGCTAATGCAGACGGAATATACAAGGTTGCGATCGATACTCCTCGTACCATCGGGGCGGCAGACGGCGTTTTGCTGAATGACACTGACCCGGATGGTCAAACCTTAAATGCAGTGTCAACAGTTACCACCAGTGCGAATAGAGGAGCCGTGGTGCTGAACGCGGATGGTTCCTTTGTCTACACACCTGCCGCAGGCTTTAATGGCATTGATACCTTCATTTATCAGGCAACAGATGGTCAGCTAGTATCCAACCTGGCAACGGTGACCCTGAGTGTTGGTCCCAACGCGGCTCCTGTGGCTGAAAATGACAACAATCCCCGACACCGAACTGCCCCCGGTGTTCCACTCACGGTCAACCCAGTTGATTCTGTCCTGCAAAACGATTCTGATAGTGATGGTCCGTCCTTGAGTGTGGTGGCAGGGGTGACGACTACGGCAAACGGAGGGAGTGTAACGCTCAATGCCGATGGTTCCTTTGTCTATACGCCCGCTGCTGGGTTTACGGGGCCAACTGATACATTTACCTATCGGGCAACGGATGGCATTGTCACCTCCAACCTGGCAACTGTGACCATTACCGTCAGCAACAATGCTCCACCCACCGCAGTAGACGATACCAACGAGCTTTATCGCACGACACCGGGAACTCCCCTGACCATTTCGGCAATCAGTGGTGTCTTGCAGAACGATACGGATGGCGGAGATGGTCCTTCTCTGAGCGCTGTGGCAACGGTAACAACCAGCGCCAATGGTGGTAATGTCACACTCAATGCCGATGGTTCCTTCACCTATACCCCTGCCGCTGGTTTTACGGGGCCGACCGATACATTTATTTATCAGGCCACCGATGGTATTGATGTTTCCAGCCCTGCAACTGTAACAATCGCCATTGCCACCAATATTCCACCGACTGCCCAGAATGACACGGGTTATCGCGCGATCGCCAATGGCACCCTTACGGTTGGGTCCGTTGGTAGCGTCCTCAACAATGACTCCGATGGTGGCGATGGTCCTGGTTTACAGGCATTAAGCACCGTTACCACCACAGCGAATGGTGGCACCGTGACGCTGAATGCAGACGGCACATTTATTTACCGACCCGCCCCCGGATTCACCAACGCCAACGATACCTTTACCTACCAGGTTACGGATGGCGTCGATACATCTGCTCCGGCCACGGTTACGATCAGTGTGTTTACCAACACCGCCCCGACGGTTATCAATGACAGCTACAGCACAAATCTCAATACGCCCTTGAACGTCACCCTGCCAGGCGTACTTGCCAATGACAGCGACCTCGAAAGTGCCATCACGGCCATCCTGGTCGATCCCACCACCAGAGGCAGTGTCATCCTGAGAAGCGATGGTTCCTTCGTCTATACTCCCAACACGGGCTTCACAGGCAACGACTTCTTCACCTATCGAGCCAATGATGGCTTTGTGAACTCAGCCCTGGCGACCGTCAGCATCACTGTTACCCCCAATGCTGCCCCCATCGCCAATCCCGACACTTATAGCGTGAACTTTAACAACTCACTGGTAGTTCCCTATAGCTTTGGCACCACAACGATCGCCGGTGTCCTCAGTAACGACGTGGATACTGACCCGTTAACAGCCAGTCTGGTCACCGGACCCAGTGGGGGTAACCTGTCTTTCAACAGCGATGGCTCCTTCACCTACACCCCAACCGTAGTCGTGGGAGGTACCGATACCTTCGTCTACCGAGCCAGCGATGGCATCTCCAGTTCCAATGCCACCGTCACAATCACGATTAAAGACAGCAGTGCTCCACCCACGGCAACAGGCGATGCCTATAGCGTCAGTGCCAATAGTGTACTGAGTGTGTCCCTGGCTCAAGGAGTCCTGCGGAATGATACAGACCCGGAGGGCGATCGCCTCTCGGCCAGCATCACCACCCAGCCCACCAATGGGTCCGTCACGCTCAACGCGGATGGTTCCTTTACCTACACCCCCAACGCCAACTTTACCAGCACCGATACCTTCGTCTATGTTGCCAGCGATGGCATCAACAATTCGGCTCCGGCCACCGTCACCATTACGGTAGGAGCCGTCAACAGCCCACCTGCTGTTACCGTACCCGGTAGCCAGGTTGTCTTCCGCAATACTGAGTTAACTATTGCCTCCGGTCTCCGGATCAGCGATCCAGATGCAGGCAACAATCCAGTGCGGGCAACCCTGAGCGCCACCAATGGTAGTCTCAGCCTCAGCACGACCAGCGGTTTAACCGTGATTGATGCCGATGGTGACAAGAGTGTTGTGATTGAGGGCAGCATTGCCAGTATTAATACGGCACTGACCAACCTCAGATACCGTCCTGATACGGATTACACCGGGTTTGACACGATCCAGATTACGGTCGATGACCTGGGCAATACGGGTAGCACGGGTGGGGCTCAGACAGGCAGCGGTGCGATTGCCGTGAACGTCACCTCCGGCGCGTTTCTGGTGAAAGACATCAACCAGAATCAGAATGAATCGGGAACAGGCACCCTATCCTCTGCCCCAACCAACCTGAGCGCCGTTGGAGACGTCGTTTACTTTGCCGCCAATGACGGCTCTAACGGAACTGAGGTCTGGCGAAGCGACGGCACCGAAGCCGGGACAGTTCTCGTTGCGGATATTCACACCGCTCTGGGTTCGGGTTCTACCCCCTCTAACTTTAGGGCTGTGGGTAATAATCTGTTCTTCAGCGCCAACAACGGCATTAGTGGTACCGAGTTGTGGAAGATCGACCTGACTACCGGGGTTGCGTCTCTGGTCAGAAATATTCGGAATGGAGGATTTTCTTCAAATCCCAGCAATCTGGTCAACTTCAACGGAACGTTGTTCTTCCGGGCTGATGATGGAACGGGTACTGCGCTTTGGAGAAGTGATGGCACCACCGACGGTACCTTTAAGGTAGGTACCGGCTATTCCCAGCCAGGAAGTCTAACGGTTGTAGGCAACACGCTCTACTTCACCGCCAGTAATGGTGGCCAACTGTGGAAAACGGATGGGACAACGGCTGGTACGGTTCAGGTGAAGAACCTGGTGGGTACGGGTGCCAATATTCAGAACCTGACGGCCATTGGCAATACCCTCTTCTTCATCAATGGTGACAGTAGCAACGGTGTGGAATTGTGGCGCAGCGATGGTACCGATGCCGGTACCGTTCGCATCTCGGATATCAATCCGGGCACGGGCAGTGCGAATCCCAGCAATCTGGTCAATCTCAACGGTACCCTTTATTTCCTGGCCAATAACGGTTCTACCTTTGGGCTCTATCGAAGTACGGAAGCAGGCGTAGTTTCCCTGGTACAAACCCTGCCATCTGCCGGACAGGTACCGGGTAGTCTGACCGTCAGCGGCTCTAACCTCTTCTTCACCGTTGATGTGGGAACTGCTGGCACGCCCAATGTCCAGCTCTGGAAGAGCGATGGCACCACGGCTGGCATTGTGAAGGACATCAACCCAGCGGGGAATGCCAATCCGGCCTCCCTGACCAGTGTCAATGGAACCCTGTTCTTTACCGCAAACGATGGCAGTACCAGGGTCTGGCGCACTGATGGTACCGATGTGGGCACAGCTCCGGTCAGCGGTGGGTTTGCGGGTGCCGTACCTACCCAACTGACTGCTGTCGGTAGTCGGCTGTTCTTCACCGCCGATACCGCTGCCACGGGTACAGAACTGTGGGTCATTTAATTCACTGGAGCCCTTTGCCACAGGCTGTTGCTTCCTCGACACCTGCCACCTGCCACATCTGACCGCTGAAGTGATTCAATAGGGGTAATTTCAAGCAAAGCTGATGTAGGTGGGAAAGCATGACCGTTAATCCGAATCCGTCTGAATTGGGTGGGGCTTCTTCTAGGGCAGAAGATCGGTTGTCTGCCAGAGCGGAAGCAACCAACGCCAGTACCCAGGGAGACGGGACATCCAAGAGATCGTCTCCGTCGAGCCCGTTAACGGCAGGACTGCCTCCCTCAGCGGCTTTAGAGCGGGTTCCCCCAGTCGTGCCTCCGCCCCGCACCGATTCTTCCGGGGCATCCCAGCGGCTGTTTGCTTTTGGGGTGATTTTGGGGGCGATCGCCGTCATGCTGCTGGGCTGGGTGATTAACATTCCCCTGATTGGGTTGGCAGGGGCAGGGGTGGCGCTGTTCATCTGTGTTAATTTGCTCTGGAAACCTTTGCAGCACTTTATCGTTCAGTGGGCCGCAGAGCCAGAATCTGCCATTCTGGTTGCCAGCCTGGCAGGATTTGTGGCATTGATTGGATTGCTCAAATTTCTGGGGTTCGATCGCCTGCTGGCTCTCTGGTACGGCGATTTGAACTGGGAGGCTGTCGGTGCGTTAGGTGAAGTATTTGGTGCCTTGGGACAAATTTTGATCGCCATCCTGGCGGTCTACATTGCCTGGCGACAGTACGTGATTGAAAAAGACCTGACTATCCAACAAAACACCATTACTCAGCAGCAGACTATTGACAGTTACTTTCAGGGCATTTCTGAACTGGTGCTGGATGAGGAGGGGTTGCTGGAAGACTGGCCTCAGGAACGGGCGATCGCTGAAGGACGCACCGCTGCCATTCTCAGCAGCATTGATGCGGGTGGCAAAGCAAAGGTGATTCGCTTCCTGAGTCGCGCCCGTCTGTTGACCCCGCTCAAACGCGATCAACGACTGGGCAGGGCCATCCTGGATGGCACCGGAGGCTACGAAGAAGACCGGGTGACGGGCATCCGGGTGATTGACCTGGGCGTGATGCTGGCAGGAGCCGATCTTTCTGGCACCGATCTGCGCTGGACAGACCTGAGTGAAGCAAACTTAATCCGTGCCAACCTGAGCCGTTGTGACCTGGTAAAAGCTAATTTTTCCCGCACCATTCTGGCCTATGCTAACCTTCGGGGAGCCGACTTACAGGCCACACGCTTCTTCTATGGTAGACCCGAAGATGCCTGCCCCCGCACCCGCACCGATCCACCCGACTACCGCACTGGCTTTTGTACGGGAGCCGTAATTGAAAACGCTGACTTCACTGGGGCAGAAGATATGTCTCCAGAGCAGCGCCACTACTGCTGTGCCTGGGGAGGTTCCAAAACTCGCAGCACCATCCCCGGTGGCTGTGAGGGAATTCCCAATAAATTGGGACGCTAGATGAAATGGATGTAAGGCATGGGGCCCAAGTATTCGTTTGTCATTCCCATCTTCAATGAGGAGGCGACCATTCTGGAACTCTATCGCCGCCTCAATGTTGTGATGGATCAACTGGATGGCGAGGTGGAGTTGATTTTGGTAAACGATGGCAGCCGCGATCGCTCCCTTGCCCTCATCCGCGATTTACACGCCCAGGATTCCCGTGTTTGTTATCTCAGCCTGGCCCGCAACTTTGGGCATCAGGTAGCTGTCACAGCGGGACTCAATTTTGCCCGTGGACATGCTGTGGTGATTCTGGATGCTGACCTGCAAGATCCGCCAGAACTGATTCCCAAGATGGTGAGTCAGTGGCAGCAGGGCTACGAAGTGGTTTATGCCCAGCGCACCCAGCGCCACCAGGAAGGCTGGTTTAAACGCTTCACCGCTTTTGTGTTCTATCGGGTGTTGCGTCAGTTAGCTGATGTTGATATTCCTACGGATACGGGTGATTTTTGCTTAATGGATCGGCGGGTGGTGGATATCCTGAACGCGATGCCAGAGCGCAATCGCTACCTGCGGGGACTGCGATCGTGGATTGGATTTCGCCAGACGGCGGTTCCATTTGAACGGGACCCCCGCTTTGCCGGAGAGGTTAAGTACACCTTCCACAAATCCCTGGGGCTGGCAATCAACGGTCTGGTGTCCTTTTCCAAAGTGCCGCTTCGGCTTTCGACCTACCTGGGTCTATTTGCGGCGGTGGTAGCGATCGCCATGGCCATTCTGGTCATCTACTGGCGAGTCTTCTACCCCAAATCTCCGTTGACGGGATACGCCGTCATTGCCGTTGCCATCTTCTTTCTGGGAGCAGTTCAACTGTTTAGCATTGGCATCCTTGGTGAATACATTGGCCGCATCTATGAGGAAGTCAAAAATCGCCCTCTCTACACCCTGGCAGAAGTAGGAGGGTTTACCACTGAAGGAGCACTAAACGTGTCAGGGGACAGAGGAAGCTAGGGACCAGGGGCTACTGACACCCACATATAGCAGTCCTAAATGATTTGTGAATGATTTGTGAAAGGAAAGGGCTCTGTGGAAAGGGACTCCGCCGGAATCCCTTTTCAAAATCCAGATAAGTAGATAGACATAATGAATTGGAGGAAAGGGGAGTGGGGGCTTCGCCCCCAGGCAGGGGGTTTCACCCCCTCCACCCCCAAAACCATCTTTAGTTTAATTGCACCCAGCTACTTAGGAGCGCTATAGCACCCAAAAGATAGCTGTTCGAACGCCCGTCGATTATGTTAGAAGAAGCGCTTTTACTCCTGAGACAGCAGCATGAGTACGAATGAGAATGGGAAGGCGATCGCCAATGAGCTCAAGGCTCAAATCCTGATTTTGCTCAGTCTGGTTGGGCTGATGTGGGCCGTCGAGATTGCTGATCAGGTATTTTTTCGCCCCTTTCTGCAAACCACACTTGACTTTTATGGGATTCTTCCCCGTAACTTAATTGGGCTGAGGGGCATTTTGTTTGCCCCCTTTCTGCATGGCAACTTTCCCCACCTTATTGGCAACACCCTCCCCTTCCTTGTCCTGGGCTGGTTGATTATGCTGCGGGAAATCAGCGACTTTTTCTGGGTGACACTTGTTGCTGGCCTGGTTAGCGGCCTGGGTACCTGGCTATTTGGCTCTCCCGGTATCCATATTGGAGCTAGCGGCGTGATTTTTGGCTATTTGGGATATTTACTTTTCCGGGGATTCTTTGAGCGCAGCATCATTTCAATCGCAATCTCATTAGGAGTTGGGACGCTTTACGGTAGTCTACTCTGGGGAGTATTGCCGATGCAGTATGGTATTTCCTGGGAAGGACATCTGTTTGGGTTTATCGGTGGAGTATTAGCCGCGCGGCTGCTGGTGATTGGATCACGCGATCGGCGTTCTCAGGATCGGTTCTCTTGATGAAGATTGCCATTATTGGTTGTGGATATGTCGGTCAGGCGATCGCTCGCCTTTGGCGATCCTCTTTCACAGTAACCGCTACCACAACTACCATCACCCGGATCTCTCAACTGGAAACGGTTGCTCACCGGATCAAGATTCTGAAGGGAACTGATGTGGCAGGGATGCGATCGCTTCTGCAAGACCAGACGACCGTCCTGTTGAGTGTGGGTGCCCGTAGCGCTGAAGTGTACGAAGAAACCTATCTGGGCACTGCCAAAACACTGGTAGACGCCTTGAAAGATTCGCCCTCTGTACAACAGGTCATCTACACTGGCAGCTACGCCGTCTATGGCGATCAGGGCGGGGCCTGGGTGGATGAGGAATCGGCGATCGCCCCCGCCAATCGCAATGGCGAAATTCTGGCAGAAACCGAGCAGGTTTTGCTTTCCGCCAGTAAGAACACCCGGATCTGCATTTTCCGACTGGGTGGCATTTACGGTCCCGGTCGAGAACTGGTCAAAATCTTTCGTCGGGTCGCAGGTACCACCCGACCTGGCAATGGGGAAGATGCCGCCAACTGGGTGCATTTAGACGATATCGTGGGTGCGATCACCTTTGCCCAACAGCACCAGTTGCAGGGAATCTACAACCTGGTGGGAGATGTCCCGATTACAACCCGCGAATTGCTGGAACGGGTCTGCACCCAAAACGGCTTGCCCCCCGTAACTTGGGATCCAACCCTTCCCAGCACCCGCCCCTACAATGCCAGAGTCTCCAACCGAAAACTAAAAGCCGCTGGCTATCAATTTATTCACCCAGAGATCCAGGAAACAAGGTAATCTACGAAGCATTAATCTCGACTGAAGGCAATGGGTCGCCCCACTCCTCTCTCGTGCCCGTTGCCCTTCACAGGATTTAAAACTCAAAACTCAGCCTTCAAACCTATCCTCCTCACGCCTGATTCAAGATCGCTACTCATGTCTACAATGCTGACCCGGACGCTGGAACGTATTTCCCAGATCTACTACCAACCTCTGCCAGATTTGCTCTTTGAAGCTCAGCGGGTTCATCGGGAACACCATGACCCCCATGCGATTCAGCTTTGCACCCTCTGCAATATTAAGACTGGAGGCTGCCCGGAGGACTGCGCCTACTGTTCCCAGAGTGTTCACAACCCGACGGATCTGGTTCCCAAACCCTTGATGGATTTAGAGGAAGTCGTTGCCCAGGCGAAAGCAGCAAAAGCCAATGGAGCTACCCGCTTCTGTATGGGAGCCGCCTGGAGGGAGGTGAAAGACGGCCCTCAGTTTGAGCGGGTTCTGGAAATGGTGCGCCAGGTTGCTGCTTTGGAGATGGAAGTCTGCTGCACGCTGGGGATGCTCAAACCGCACCAGGCCCAACGACTGAAAGAGGCGGGCCTGACGGCCTACAACCATAATCTGGACACCTCTCCAAACTACTACGGACAAATTATTACAACCCGTACCTATCGCGATCGCCTGGAAACGATTCAGGCGGTCAGTGAGGCGGGAATTTCCGTTTGCTGTGGGGGCATTTTGGGGATGGGTGAATCGGTTCAGGAGCGGCTGGAACTGCTGGAAGCTCTTTGTAGCCTCGATCCAGTCCCGGAATCTATTCCCATCAATTGTCTGGTGCCCGTGCCGGGGACTCCCCTTCAAGATGCACCGCCCATCGACCCGATTGACCTGGTGCGAATGATTGCCACAACACGAGTGTTGTTTCCCAGGGCGATCGTGCGGTTATCTGCCGGACGGCTGCAAATGAGTGATGAATTGCAAGCTCTCTGTATGGTGGCAGGTGCAAATTCGATTTTTACTGGAACCGTTTTGTTGACCACGCCCAATCCAGATAAATCCCAGGACGAACGGCTCTTAAACCGACTGGGGATGGTTCCGAAAACTCTTTAGAGAGAAAATTTTCAAAGCAATTATCGCCAAAATGTCAAACTAAGATACAATCTAAGGCTGGAATAGGTGGCGTGAGGAAAAAGTTGTGAAAAATAGGGTTCAACCAGAGTCACCCCGAATCTTCCCAGTATTGGGGTTGCCCGTTCATCTACTCCAAAACTACTCAGGCTGGTTAGTTTCTCGTGCCCAACAACAGTTAGGGTGCCATGTTGTAACGCTGAATGCGGAAATGACTATGCAGGCTGAGGACAATCCTCGCCTGGCGAGTGTCATTCATCAAGCGGATTTGGTGATTCCCGATGGTTCGGGGATTGTCTTGTACTTGATGCTGCAGGGTCAGCAGATGCAGCGTTGTCCTGGAATTGAACTGGCAGAGTCCCTCCTCAAAGAGTTTGGGCAGTCTTCTGATGAGCTGGGTTCTGTCTTCTTTCTGGGAGGTACCCCTGGAGTGGCACAGAAAGCGGCTGACATCTGGCAGAATCGATTCCCGGGATTGGCAATCGCAGGCACCCACCACGGTTATCTCACTCCAGAAGACGAGCAGGCTGTTCAACAAACCCTGAGAGGCTTACAACCGCGGTTGGTTCTGGTTGGTTTGGGTGTGCCCCGCCAGGAATTCTGGATTGCCGAGCACCGTCACCTTTGCCCCCAGTCGATCTGGATTGGGGTGGGTGGTAGTTTCGATATCTGGGCCGGGGTCAAAACTCGCGCCCCAGAATGGCTACGGAACAACCACCTGGAATGGATTTATCGCCTTTACCAGGAACCCTGGCGCTGGCGGCGGATGCTGGCTTTACCTAAATTTGCCTGGCGCACCCTGATCTATCGATTGACCCAACGAGAACCTGTCAGCAGTCAGGGATAGTTCTATGACTCAGTCGATGACTGGTCAATCTTCAAGTTCGGTAGAAAAAACCGCTCCACCTCCTGGTAGCAATGCCATGGTGAGCTTGCGGGGAGTGAGCAAGACTTATGCCAATGGCAGCAAAGCGTTGGTCAATGTGAATCTGGAGGTGAGGCGGGGAGAGTTTCTGTTTATCACCGGCCCCTCTGGTTCTGGTAAATCCACGTTGCTGAAGCTCCTGTACGGTGAGGAACGCGCCGATGAGGGGGAGGTGATTGTGGATGGCAATCATCTATCCGAACTGAAGGGCAATCGCCTCTCCCAACTGCGCCGCCGGATTGGGGTGGTGTTTCAGGATTACAAGCTCATCCCCCGCCGGACTGTGATGGAAAATGTGGCGTTCGTCCTGTGGGCGCAGGGATTTGCCCGCAAGGAAATTCATCGTCGCCTGCAACCGGCCCTCAAGATGGTGGGATTGTCCCACAAGGCCAATTGCTTTCCCGATCAGCTATCCGGTGGAGAACAGCAACGGGTCAGCATTGCGCGGGCGATTGTTGGCACTCCACCGTTGCTATTGGCAGATGAACCTACAGGCAATCTGGATGCCGACAATTCCTGGCAGGTGATCAAAATTCTGAAGAAACTGAATACCGTTGGAATTACGGTGATTGTCACCACCCACGATGAAAGCCTGATTCGCCTATCCAACCATCCCGCCATGCAGTTACGGAATGGGGTTCTATACCGTCCAATCGCGCAGCGGTAGATACAGTAGTCAGATCAGGTCAGTGAACTGTTGCCAAGATACTCTGCCATTTGTTGTTAATACCATTGCTGACACCATTTTGGATTTTAGATTTTGGGTTGGGAAATCGTTGCAATCACTTTGGGCAAGTAGACCACTGCCAGAATGGCATAGCAGATTCCTACTTTTCCCCTTCAGAAGGGTTGGTGCGTGGGCGAAATTCGACTACTGTCTCCCGGACGGTGACATCGAAGTGGCCAAAGAAATCGTGTCCCAGTAAACCTACTTCCATATCGGGTAGTCCGATTGCCACTGGAAGCTGTTGCACCCTTACCCCTTCCACTTGAATGGAATCGACATATCCCACATCAAAGGTTGTGTAGCCGTTCGCAGTCTGAGCGATCGCCTGACCAATGGGCACAACGCCCAGCGTCGAAGCCATGGATTGAGTAATGACCGTGCCGCTGGCTCCGGTGTCCAGAATCATGGGAGCGGTGTAGCGACCGTTGAAAGTCACCATGATCACTGGAACTCCTCCAATCCGGTTGATAATCCGTGTCTGGTGAATACCTTCTTGGGTTTCTACCAACGCCACTGGCCTAGGGGATGATTTGGGTTTTGCCAGCAGGGTATGAATGGAACGGAGATTTGCCCCAAGCAAAATCAGAATCAGGGCAATCACCCCAGTAAAAACCATCTGATAGGTGCGCTGGGATTTGAGATTGGGAAAGTTTATCCGCTGGCGAACCGTGTCAGGTTTGGCGGATGCAGGGGAAACAGGTGCAGGTGGTGGAGTTTGGGGGGAGGTTGGCTCTGAGGGACGCGATCGCGCCATTGGGGAAGCTGGGGAAGGAGAACAATACCAGGACTGTCGCCAGGCAGGAACGGCAGCACAGGTCTGTTTGCCATAGACCTCAATTGTTTCAATTGCAGCAATTCCCAATTTCGCCAAATTTTTTTGCAGGTAAGGAACAAGTACCTCTTGGTCGGGGATCTGGTCAGCTTCCAGCATGATCTTGAGCGTCCTATCCCTGCCCGTGACTCTGGCTGTAATGCCTTTAGGCTGAAGAGCTTGGTTGATCAGACAAGCGATCGCCGCCAGGTTGCCCTGTTTCGCCAGTTCACGGGGATGCGGAGGAAGTTCCATCGTGGTTAACCATCCCTGCTTTAGTCCTCAACTCAGGATTCCCACATCTCATCACTTTGCTACGATGGTTGGCTCCAAATCCAAATCCTGGATCAGCCGTTCCATATTGAAATGCTCCGCCATGAGTTTGTAAACATACTGCACTTTGACGGACTCGTGGACGCGCACCTGACCAAAGGCGCGATCAACAATTTCTACCGTGCTGAGGGTATCCAAATCAACGGAGAGAACTGGAATTTCCAGATCTTCAGCCCGACTCAGAACCGCCGGAGAGGGCGGCATTTGTCCGGTCAGGATCAAACATTGGGTGGAGGTTTCCAGGGCCGCGAGCTGAATATCGGCGCGATCGCCCCCTGTTACCACAGCCATATTCCGGCCCTTGCGAAAGTACTTCAGAGCTGAGTTGACGTTCATCGCTCCAATGGAGAGGGATTCCACCATTAAATCCAGTCGGTCTGGACGGCACAGCACTTCCGCATTCAATTGTTTAACCAGGTCAGCAACGCTGACACTGCGCAACAGGGCACTGCTGGGAAATGCCCCCAGAATCGGGATGCCATGCTGCTCCAGAAAGGGCTGAACCATTGTCTCTACTTCTTCCAGACGATTTTCGGGAATGTCATTGATAACAACTCCCAGGAGGCGATCGCCCAATCGGCGTTTGGCAGAAATCAACGCTCCCACAATCAGCAGGGAATGGAATCGGGCCACCAGCATCACACGGGCATCCAGAATATCCGCCACCTGCCCCAGTGACAGGTCAAATAGCGTCCCTTCCTCCAGATTCTCTGGACCTTCCAGCAGTACCAGGTCGGGGCCCTGCATTTCATGGTATTTCAACAAAATCTGGGAGTAATCCGTCGTGTCTTCTCGTCGAATCCGCTTTTGAATTGTGGTTTCATCCAGCGAAAGAAGCGTTGGCTGGAGTCGGTTTTCTGGCAAATTCAGAATTTGAGTGACAAACTGACTATCTTTGTCCGCTTCCTTACCCTCGGGGCCTCCCCACACCGTTCCCAGTGGTTTGCCATAGGCAATGTCCAATCCCCGTTCTTTTAAGTGGTGGGCAATACCCAGAACCGTTGCTGACTTCCCACAATAGGCTTCGGTTGATCCAACCAACAAATACTTCGCGGACTTAGGCACGCCTTCACTCCCAATTTTTGACCTGCAATTGAGCCGTTACTTACAGATAACCCCATTTTAAGGTTATACAGATCCTCACAAAATTCCCACTGTTCTGTACCGCAGGAAGGAAGATTTGCCCCCTTGCGAGTGAAAAAGTTAGCGTCGGCTACTCTTTCATCAACTGATGCGGGCACCTTGCAGCAAAACAAAAGTTTTGTTGAGGGTGCAGAGGTAAAACCCCTGCTTGGGGGCGAAGCCCCCAAACCCCCTATGTTGCAATATGTTGCAAAATTTAGTGTTTGCAACACTGGATGAGTCCCTTCGCTAGGGAGAAATTTTTCATGGTAATCAATCGAGTCAGCGCAACGCGGTCTCAAAAAGACCGAGATACCATTCTGGGTCAGATTCCTTTAGAAGAAGCGATTTCGCGCCAATATCTTTGTGAGTCTCAAAAAGACCGAGATACCATTCTGGGTCAGATTCACCGACTCACTGACTCGCCCAATAAAAACTCCTTCACGAACATCACTGTGGCATAGAACTGAAAATCAGCATTGCCTTTTTTCGCGAAGCCGTGCCCTTCATCTTTCGCCATCAAGTACCAGACCGGGGTGTTATTCTTCCGGACGGTTGCCACAATTTGCTCTGCCTCATTCAGTGGCACACGGGGGTCGTTTTTGCCGTGGACGACAAACAGCGGTTTCTTGATCATTTCCGCATTATTGAGCGGCGAAATTTTCAATAAGAACTCGCGCATTTTGGGATCGCGCTCATCCCCATACTCGACCCGACGCAAATCACGACGGTAACCTTCCGTGCGCTCTAAAAAGCTGACAAAGTTGGAGATCCCCACAATGTTGATCGCCGCCCGGATGCGATCGCTGTACTTCGTCGCCACCGCCAGGGACATATAGCCCCCATAGCTCGCCCCTGTCACCAGAATCCGGTCCGCATCCAGTGCGGGTTGGGTGGCAATCCAGTCCAGCAGCGCACCAATATCCTTCACCGAATCTTCCCTCAGGTAGCCATTGTCCAGCTTCAGGAACGTTTTGCCATAGCCCGATGAGCCGCGCACATTGGGAAACAACAGCGCCACGCCCAGTTCATTCAGGTAAAAGTTGTAGCGTCCCAGAAAACTGGGGCGAAACTGGCTCTCTGGCCCGCCGTGAATGTCAATTATAACGGGACGTTTGCCCGTAAAGCGGGCGGGCGGGCGGTAGAGGAAACCTGAAATCGTTCTGCCGTCAAAACTCTTCCAGCGCACCAGTTCTGGCTGGGAGAAATTGGCCGTGTTGAGGCCGCCCGTTTCGCTTTCCGTCCAGCGTTCTAGTTTGTTTGTCGCCAGGTCAAGGGAGTACACATCTGCCGTTGAAGTGGCAGACACCAGGGTAAACCCCAACTCCTTGCTGTTGGGTCGCCAGTTAATTCCAAAAATTTGTCCCAGGGGCAGCTTGGGCAGGGGAATTTCCCGGCGGCTGGTGGTGTCCAGTACGTGCAACACTCCAATTCCATCTTCGTTGGTGACAAATGCCAGCAACTTACCATCGCGGGAAAGGTCCAGTTCCTCGACATCCCAGTTAATTTCGCCAGTGAGATTGGTGTAGGTTTGACTGGCGAAATCGAAGTAGTCAAGGTGCTGAAACTCTGACTCGCGATCGCTGACCACAAACATGCCCCTGCCATCCTCGCTAAACACCGCTCCCTGGTAGGAAACAGGTTCCTTCCCCTTGGGAGTCAGCAACGATTTTTCGCCCGTTTCGGTGTTAAACAGCCAGAGATAGCTTTCATTGGCTGAGATAAATTCGATACCCAGCAACTGGCGATCGTCCGGTGACCAGTCGAGGGGATACCAGCCACCCCCTTCCAGTTGGGTCAGAAGACGGTCGGATGCCGGATTTTTGGGGTCAATGATGTAGAAGTCGTTATCTCTTCCTGTACGACGGGTGGAGGTATAGATGATGCGATCGCCCGCCGTTGACCAGACGCCTCCGCTATTCTTCGCCTTACCATCCGTCAGCAGGGTCACCTCACCCGTTGCCAGGTCATAGCGATAGTTCTGATCAAACTCGCTGCCACCCACATCCTTGCTAAAGACGAAGTAATCCCCCGTTGTTGGCTGATAGCTCGCTCCCGAAGGGGCATCGGCAAAGAACGTAAGTTGCTTGCGGGCTCCCAGTGGAAACTTTACCTGATGAATCTGCGCTACATTGGCAAAACGGGTTGAAATCAGCATCTCCCGCCGGGTGGGGTGCCAGCTAGACAGACGGGCTCCACGAAACTCAGTATAGCGATTCACCTGCTCTACCAGAGAAAGGGGAATCGGTGGAATCCCTTCTACCACCAGATTTTCACTGGGGGAAAGGGTCGCCGCCTGGATAGATTCCATACCCATCACCCCCAGGAGAACAGCAAGAAAAATAGCCAGCCAAGTCCGCCAACGTCGCATCAGTCACTCTTTAGAAAACCACTGCACCAGACTCTAACCTGTGCAGGTACTGGTCAGCAACCAGGCAAAGCTCCGATGATCAATGGAATTTTGGGTAGTGCCCAAATCGTAATGATTTTTGAGTCGTTAATGATGGCGGCTAGTGCCGCTCATCATTACCTTGTCAGGTCTAC
>JAIMBL010000055.1 GCA_023511615.1 Leptolyngbyaceae cyanobacterium HOT.MB2.61 | reverse complement strand
GTAAAGCGTTCTGGCTTCTTGAGGAAGGTCACCACTTCCTGAAGTTCTTCCTTCGCCTCCTCAATCCCCGCCACATCATCAAACATCACCCCTGTCTTTGCTTCCATCTGGAATCGGGCACGGGACTTGCCAAAGTTCATGGCCTGCCCCGGACCACCCGGTGCATTGCTGGAACGACGAATAATCAGTAACAATCCGCCAATCAGTAGAAAGAACAGGAGCAGATTTGCCAGCACACCCATCACGGCACCGTTGTCCGGGGAGGGCTGATTATCAAAATCCACCTTATTAGCCCGCAGTTTTTCAACCAATTCAGGGTTTCCACCCTCAAAAATTGGGACTTCCTTTGAGAGTTCTCCTTTTTTCTGGCCTTCCAATGTGACTTCGGCCACATTTCGGGTGGGGTCAATTCTGACCTTGGTAACCTGTCCAGCATCTATTTTTTGCAACAGTTCCGTGTAGGACATCGTGTTACGGCTACTGTCTGCCAGGGCTGGTGCCCCCAGCATGAACCCTTGAGCAATCACCCAAACAGCAGCAATGAATCCTCTAGCGGTGGAAGTGTTTCGTGGTTGTAGCCTTTTCATTGCATCAGTCTGGGAAGATTTCATACGGAATACCCTTCATCGATATAGTTGATTACTCTGACTGGCCGAGACTGGCTAACCGCCCAAACTGCCCAGCCAACGTCAGAAGTTGGGAGTCCTCTCAAAAGTCTATCGTAACCTCTCCCTATCCTAGCGAACCCGTATGGCTGAACGTCACAAAAGCATTGATTCATTGAATCTGCTGCCGCACCCATTGCCGAAAGGCGATTTCGGCTGAAACCTCATCCAAAAATGCGGCTTCCAGAAATTGGTATAAATCTGTTTTCTCGACTATCGGGAACGTGGGGGAGCGATCGCGCTCTAAATACTCCCCATCCGCTAGAGTCAAGATTTTCCATTCCTGCCCATTAAACCGCCAAAATTCTGGCACTCCCATACTGGCGTAAAGCCTGTTTTTGTTAATGTCGGTTCTGGTAATATCAACCTCTACAACTAAATCGGGAGCCGGATCAACCTCTAAATTAATCTCATGATCGGCAACCAGAGTGTAATTCTGGATGTAATACCCGTTATCAGGTTCAGCACTTCTGAGCAGATCCTCGCGATCAAGCGTAGTCGATCCCATTGTCTTAATTTTCATGCCCAGCTCGACTACGAGAATCCGAATGAACAGCTCAATCAAGCGGGCACACCGCTCATGCTCTTCCAGAGGCATCGTAATTTCCAAAACTCCATTGTCATAGGTGAAGAGGGCACGGGTGCGCTCAGTGAGTAGCTGCTGGATTTGCTTAAACGATTGCCAATCCAGATCCCAGAAGGTCATGCGCTTTTCGCCAACGAGTTTGGGAGGAGTTTCTAGCCGCATGGAATTGAGCTGATAAATTGAACTAATTTTAGCGAATCTCTGGAAACTCGCCAAATCAGGGCTTCCAGTCATTTATAGCTCTACGCAAACGCACCAGGACGTTGGGCTTAAAGGGGAGGGTGGTGCTCCTAGCCAGGGGTGGAACCCCTGCACCCCGTCCTAACCACACTGATTCCCTAACCACACTGATTCGACCCATTGGTGCTCTGTCGAATTTAATTTGATGGATTAGCAAACACCCAGGAGGTGGATGAGGGCTAAATTTCGAGGGTCTGCGACCCGTTAAAATTTTCCTGACGGAATACTAGTGGGTAAATTCATTTTGCTCTCCTGATTATTCAACTTCCTAGACTTCTTGTTGTAGGGATAGGGATGTTTCTTCTTCAACTGACTTCATCCAGGCAGCAATCATGCCCGCGTGATGGTTGGGGCAATGGTGACAAACGCATGGCGAGACCATGCTGAAGCAGGCGATCGCCAGCGCAGAGGCGTTAAATTTACCCGTCGAGTTTGTTCAGGCTGATGCACAACAATTGCCATTTGAGGGCAATAGTTTTGACGGAGCCAGGGTTGATCGAACATTGCAACATATTCCCGACCCGCAAAAAGCGATCGCGGAAATGGTCAGGGTACTGCGTCCAGAAAGATGCCTTGTGGCAATGGAACCCGACTGGGAAACTTTTACGATAGATTCTGAACACACGGTAATTACCCGTAAACTTCTCAACTTCTGGTGCGATAGCTTTCCTGCTGGGTGGGTGGGGCGAGATTTGTCAAGGTACTTTTACCATGCCGGATTAGAGGACATTCAGGTCAGTTCAGAAACCCTGATGGTGAACCAATTTGAACTGGCTGATCAGGTTTTTGATCTGGTTCAAACCGCCCATCGGGCTGGAGCGACCGGGATTGTGTCCCAGCAGGAGGCCCAAGACTGGTTGCAGGAACTGCAACGGTTTGATCAGGCCCAGGAATTTTTCTGTTCATTCACAGGGTTTGTGGTGAGTGGGATGCTTTCCAGGCAGTTGCGGCTGTCTGAACTGCATTCCCATCCCAGTCGAGCTATGGTGACGAAAGCTTTAGAAATGGGCATGGGCATCAATTTAGTAGGTTTGGTACTGACTTTATTTGCAGCGCAAACCATAGTCACTGCCCTTTTAACTAAGACTCTGACAGTACCAGCCGGGATTGCGATCGCCCAACCTGGACAACTCGTTGATGCATTAGATGTGTTTGTTGTGCAGGCATGTCTTTTCTTAATCATGGCGGGTGTGATTGGAATTGCGATCGCATTTCGATTGCTCAAGCGACTTCATCACCATACTTGAGATGCCCCCAATCATCACCATCCCTATTGGCAACACCTGAGCACGGCTGCTCACTTTGCCAGACTCACTCCAGAACAAGAATCTGACCTCTGACCTTTACCAGAGGGCGTGGCATGAGGCATTCCGGTAACCAACCAGATGTCTCCACTCCCATGCCGAACCCAACCTTGCGCTTCAATGATTGGGGGATCTGGGATTTTAGATTGAATTGAATCTCTTGCTTGAGAATTGAGAACTGAGAACTGAGAACTTCTCCCGGCTTCCCTCCTTTCCCCATCCACCATGACCCAATCTGTTACTACTGCTTCCCCCTGAAGCACATCCATTAGGCTGGGTGGCAAACCCTTTCTGCCAGTCACCACAAAAGAACTGCTAGACTGCGCACCTCCCGGTTGGCAAGCCTGAGTAATTTGCGTAGTTGGATCGACCAGATTGATGGGCAGAGGAGCTAGTCCCCGACTGGGATCCACATTGGGAGTATTGAGGGTAACGGTGCCACTGATACCAAATTCAGAACTGGCTGTAATGTCACTCAGGGGTGTCAAACGCGGACGAAATTGCAATCCAAAGATTCCCTGAGCTGTGATCTCCACCCTGCCACCCCTGCCTGTGAAGGCATTAGCTGAGATGTCACTGTTTTCCGAGGGAACCGCCACAATAAAGGGGACATAAATGATAACGTTGCTGCCATTGCCGCCCGCCTGCCTGGTTCCCGCTGTTGTGGAAATCTGGCTACCCTGCCTGAGTAAGAGCAAATTTTGCAGCTGTAGCGTGATATTTCCACCCTGATTACTGGCCGTTTCGGCTGAAATAACGCCCCGATTGCTCAGGGTCAGGTTACCTGCCTGAATTTGAATACTGCCCCCCTGTCCACTTCCCTGGCTATCGACCGTCACCCTTGCCCCGTTGCGAATGGTCATTGTTACGGGATCAATGAAGATACTGCCACCGTTGCCTGTTGAACCGGCGGCTGTGTTAGCGTACAGTCCACTGGCAGCTCCTTCATTTTCAACAATACTGGCCCCCAATCGGGCACGACGCTCCTCATAGGTGGGGTCACTACCCGCTAAAAGAATCTGATCTGCAACATTCAGGACAATGTTGCCAGCCTGTCCGCCGCTGCGGGTTGTTGTAATCACCTGCCCACCGTTGATGGCTTCAAACTGGTTGGCATTAATAGTGATGTTGCCACTATTATTCAAATTAGAGCTCTGGCTGTTGACCACCGCTCCATTGGCAACCCGGAAGAAACGGGTGTTGACGGTAATTTCTCCTCCCTGTCCGGTAGCTCGACTCTCCGCGTCGGTAAACAGTCCACTGGGTTCACCACCGATAAATAAGCCGCCCGGTTCTCCCGTGCCTTCTAAGGAAAGGGTATCACGAGCATCGATCAGGATATTGCCCGCATTCCCCTGTCCTGAAGTACTGGCAGAGAGTCGAGATCCGTTTGTGATTGATAGCGACCCGGTAGTGACTTGAATATCGCCTCCCTTGCCAACACCACCAAACGAATTAACACCACTAGTTGCGCTCCCGCCACGATCAAAGTGAGCGTGATCGCTCACGCGAATTAAAATGTTCCCTGCATTTCCCTTTCCGGCAGTATTGGTGCCAATAAAGGCAGTGTTGTTTAAGGATAGAGTTTTTGCGGTTATCTCAATATCACCAGCATTACCAATTGCTCCGGGTGACACAATGCTTTGCACTCCACTGAAACTATCGAAGTAGACCGCATCATCGGCTCGAATTGTGATACCACCTGCATTGCCCTGCCCACGGGTACTCGCTGCTAATTGGGCAGCATTGAGCATAGACAGAGATCGCGCTGTAATCGTAATTCTGCCTCCATCCCCCAGAGATCCCTGAGATACACCACTGGAGATACCTGTTAAATTGCTGAGAGCGCTATCCCCTCCATCGAGTAAGACAGCATCGATGGCTTGAAGGGTCAAATTTCCCGCATTTCCCTGTCCGAATGTGTCAGTTCCGATTAGAGAGCCATTGATGATAGATAGCGATCGCGCCTTCACCATAATCTCGCCGCCATCGCCTACCGCGTCAGATGCTACAGTGCTGAGAATGAAACTGTCTTGATCAAACAAGACTGCATCGGTTGCTTGAATCGCAATATCGCCAGCCTTTCCCTGTCCAAGTGTTGTAGTGGACAGAATACTGTTCGTGAAAGAAAGCGATCCGCTGGTGATGATAACATTGCCGCCATTGCCAACCGATTCGTTTCCTACCGTATTCAGGACGAGGCTGTCGGCGATCGCCACTGCCCCAGTTCCATTCAGCTCAAGATTTCCTGCCTGACTGCCGACTGTTCCCGAACCGGATTCAATTCCCGCCAACAAACGGCTTTCTGAAATATTCAGATCGCCAGCATGGACTACCAGACTGCCACCATTTCCGGCACTCACCGAAATTCGGGACCCATCAGTAATTGAAACATTGGCGCGGGCAACACCGTCGAGAAACTGCAACCGCAGATGATTGCCATCCACAATCAGTCCCACTGTTCCAGATACAGCAAGCCCGCCCAACTCCACCCGGCGACCTGGTGTTTGTAAACGGGTGTCCTCCAGCGCCACATTGCCCCCTACCAGCAGAAAGTCACCAAAGTCATCGGTTTGTCCGGCCAGGAGAAGGGAAGACTGTGCAAGAATGCTTCTTGGCACACCCGTAAAGCCCAGCCCGACTGGAACACTGACCGTCAGCAGGGGGGGAGTTTGGGGATTCGTTGTCCTGAATTGCGTGCCATCAGCAAAATTTAAGCTATTTGCGGTACTGGCCAGAAAGGACCCACCAATCCTCAGGGCTGCATTTGGACCCATGATGATGCCGTTGGGATTCAGCAGGAACAAATTCGCGGTACCATTGGCGGCAATCAAACCGTTAATGTTAGAGACTGAGGAACCTGTTACACGAGTGATAATGTTTTGAATCGTTGTCGCATTTTTGAAAAAAACCACCTGTCCGGTGGGAACGGAAAATTGGTCAAAACTGTGAAACAGATTGGTGCCCCGTTGCGCTCCCCCACCAATCACATCAATCGCAACTCCCGGAAAATTGAGTCGATCAACCGTAGAGCTTTCAGCACCTAGAGTGGCATCCTGGACAACCTGGGCGATCGCACCCTTTGCAAAAGAGATGCACCCCATTGCTAAACCTACTACCAGCCCCTGCCATTGATAACCCCGCACCATGTTTGTCACCCTGCCACCTGGACTTTCAATCATCCTACTAGCAGAACAACCAGATGGGAGATAATATTGGCACCTCCAACGTTCCTGGAACTGGATTCTGGATTATCGTTCGCTCGTTGTAGACCGCTTGCGGAATGACAATTTCACCGTAAAGTTGATGGATCAATCAAGCTGAGCGATCGCTGCCAGGTTAGTAATGGGCGAAGTATTACAAACAACCGTCACACCCCTAACTCTCTAAGCTGGGCAACTTCCGCCTCAAATCCTGCCATATTGCCCTATATCGACGAAGTCAGCTAGATCCTGGAAAATGTAACGGATTGCAACGTATAATAAGGGTATTGCAATCTTAAAGAAAAGATAAAGAGGCTACATGCGTGTTGCGATCGCTGGAGGCGGACTGGCAGGTCTGGCCTGTGCCAAATATCTTGTGGATGCGGGTCACACCCCAATTGTTCTAGAAAGCCGGGACGTATTGGGAGGACTGGTTGCTGCCTGGAAAGACGAGGATGGGGACTGGTACGAAACCGGGCTGCATGTGTTTTTTGGTGCCTATCCCAACATGCTTCAGTTGTTGAAGGAACTGGGCATTGAAGATCGCCTCCAGTGGAAAGAACACACCCTCATTTTCAACCAGCCAGAGAAGCCAGGGGTGCTGTCCCGCTTTGATGTGCCCGATATTCCGGCTCCCATCAATGTGATTGTGTCCATCCTCCGCAACAATGACATGCTGACTTGGGAGCAGAAGATCCGGTTTGCGATCGGGCTGCTGCCAGCGGTTGTGCGAGGGCAAAACTATGTCGAAAAGATGGATAAGTATTCCCTCCTGGAATGGTTGCGCCTGCAAGGGGTAGATGAGGGAGTGAACACCGATATTTTCATTGCGGCATCCAAAGCGCTCACCTTTATTAATCCGGAGGATGTGTCGGCCACCGTTCCCCTCACCGCGCTCAACCGCTTTTTACAGGAGCGCTACGGTTCCAAAATCGCTTTTCTGGATGGTTCACCTACGGAGCGTTTGTGTCAGCCAATGGTGGATTACATCACCCAGCGAGGCGGCGAAGTTCACCTCAAAAAGCCCCTGAAGCAGATTTTGCTGAATGAAGACAATACCGTGCGCGGTTTTTTGATTCGCGGCCTGGAAGGGTCACCCGATCAGGTCGTGACAGCAGATGCTTATGTTTCCGCCATGCCAGTGGATGTAATGAAGGTGCTGGTGCCAGGCCCCTGGAAGCAGATGGAATTTTTCCGGAAACTGGATGGACTGGAAGGGGTGCCCGTGATCAACCTTCATCTATGGTTTGACCGCAAGTTGACCGATGTGGATCAGCTTTTGTTTTCCCGATCGCCCCTCCTGAGCGTGTATGCCGACATGAGCAACACCTGTAAGGAATACGCCAATCCCAATCGCTCAATGCTGGAGCTGGTGCTGGCTCCCGCCAAAGACTGGATTGATAAATCGGAAGCGGAGATTATGGCGGCAACTATGAAAGAGTTAGAAAAACTTTTTCCCCAGCACTTCACAGGCGATCAGCCTGCCAAACTGCTGAAATACAAGGTGGTGAAAACACCCCGCTCTGTTTACACGGCTTCTCCGGGGCGGCAGGCTTACCGTCCCAGCCAGGAAACTCCGGTGCCCAATTTCTTTTTAGCAGGCAGTTATACCATGCAACGCTACCTGGGCAGTATGGAAGGTGCCGTGCTTTCTGGTAAGCTGACAGCGCAGGCGATCGCAAGCAGTCACGAACTCGCGACTGGTTCCCCCCCTGTTAGTCCCACGAGTCAACCGACACCCGTTGGTTCGCAGGCATAAGTGTTCTATTTCACATACATCAACACACCAATTCCTGACACATGAACTAACGCTGATGGTTGCGAGTGAAAAGGCTAACAATGTTCAAGGCACTAGCAGTCTACCTTCTCGAAAGGCAGATGCGCTGGTACAGTCACTGCGCCTGCAATCCCCGTCATGCGTTCCGAAAGACATGCTGGAATTGCCTGAATCCCGTGGTGTGAGAAACCTGGCCTCCTTAGAGGATGCCTACGAGCGGTGCCGTCAAATTACGGCGAAGTACTCCAAGACGTTTTACATCGGCACCCTGCTGATGCCCCCCGCCAAACGGCGAGCCATCTGGGCCATTTACGTCTGGTGTCGCCGCACTGATGAACTGGTCGATGGCCCTGCTGCTGACCTGACGACCACTGAAACGCTGGATCAATGGGAGCGGCACCTGGAGTCAGTGTTCGCTGGACATCCAATCAATGATCTAGATGTGGCACTGGTCGATACACTAGAACGTTTTCCCATCAGTATTCAGCCCTTTCGGGACATGATCGAAGGGCAGCGGATGGATCTGTACCGCTCTCGCTATGAAACGTTTGAAGAGTTGGAACTTTACTGTTACCGGGTTGCCGGAACTGTAGGGCTGATGACCACCCCAGTGATGGGCGTTGACACCACCCCTCGCACGGCCCCCTGGGATCGGGGCGAAGTGGAAGACCCCACCAAAGAAGCGATCGCCCTCGGTGTTGCCAACCAGCTCACCAACATTCTGCGGGACGTGGGAGAAGATGCCCGCCGTGGCAGAATCTACATCCCCCAGCAGGAACTGGCTCTGTTCAACTACACGGAAGAGGATCTGTTCAATGGCGTAGTAGACGATCGCTGGCGGGAGTTAATGCGCTTTCAGATTCAGCGAGCCCGCAAGTTCTTTGCCAGTGCCGAAAGGGGCATTAGCCTGCTCAGCCGCGATGCCCGTTTCCCTGTCTGGGCTGCACTCATGCTGTATCGGGGCATTCTGGATGAAATTGAACGCAACGGTTACGATGTTTTTCGCCGCAGAGCTTATGTTCCGGGATTTCGCAAGCTCATCTACATCCCCATTGCCCGATTACGGGCGGCGGTTCTCTAGAAATCAAATGCAGGTGTTAGGTGTGAAGTGTGTCATTCACTAATCCTGATCAGGGTAAAGCCTGCCCAAGCGATCGGGTTCGGGTGTTGCTGCTTTGTGATCAGCATAGCCTGCCGCAATGACTGGGCCTTGTCCGGGTTTTTCTGCCATTGACGATAGAACTCGGTCATCAGAGAAGCTGTGGGTGAATCTGGAATTGCCCAGAGCGACACAATCACGCTGGATGCTCCCGCCGAAAGAATCGAACGGGATAGCCCAATCACCCCGTCTCCGGTAATTCTTCCGCGTCCGGTATCGCAGGCACTGAGTACAACCAGTTCTGCCTTTAATCTAGTGTTCAATATCTCATCGGCAGTCAGCAATCCGTCATCTTGCTGAGAAGAAAGGGCAATGGAACTCCCAATCCCCCGCCTTTCATCAAACAGTCCGTGGGTTGCCAGGTGAATCAGTCGAGCATTGGGCATTTGTTGCAGGACAGTCGCCTTGGTTGCCTGACCGCCAATTAAAGCAGGAGCTTTGAGGAAGGCTGCGATCGCCTTTGCCTCCTGTTCTGCCCCTGGTAGGGGTACCAGAGGTCTGGCAGGTTCTCCTGGCTCAAATACAACCTTCGGCATCACGGGATTGCCAACAATGAGTGCCGAGTCAGAGGACATTTTTTCACGCCTCACGCCTCTCCTCTCTCCCCTCCCCTTCCTGGTCAGTCCCATCACCTGAATCGATGGTGCGGTCAAAATTGTGTGCTTTTCCAATAAGTATTGGCCATCGCCATCTTGCAAAGCGGCAAAGGGAACGAGAAACAAAGGACCCTGGGGCACAAACGTCACGTGATGATTGGGGTCAGTGGGCAGCAGATCGGCAATGGGGTCAATCAAAATTTGATGCAACCGCTGGAGTTGTGCCTTCATTGAAGGGCGGGCGGGATTGGCTTCAAAAGCCAGTGGATTGGATGGTGAGGGGCTATCAGCCTCAGAAGCGGGAACGACGGCTAAACCACCTGTGCGGAGGTAGCTGCGGGTAGTTGTAATGATTTCCATTAAACTCGCTTTTGAGATTTGACCCGGACGGGAGTCTGAAACAGTGCCAGTTCTGGTTTGGGCAGGTTGAGTTGAAGACAGGTTCACTTTGCGGAAGGCGATCGCCCCAGTTGGTTGAATCACCCAAATGAACAGGGTTGTGGGTGAAACAATTGAATATTCGACAATCGTAGAGTTTTGCTGTCTGGCAATTTGCTGAATGTCCTCCGGTGTGGGAGGTGATGTTTCTAATTGAGAACCTGAGCTCTCATAAATCCGTTGTGCCAACAGCTCTGCAAATGCACGGGCACGCCCTCGCTCGGAAATTTCCAGGGCTGCTTCGGGACGATTTTGAGCAACCAGAACCTGCTGCAAGTTTTCATAAACATCGGACTGAATGTCAAAAAGCGAAACTTTGTAGCGGTCTTCTAACCCAGCGCGTAGGAATTCATGGATCTGCATGGCCTGCCGCAAGGTGCGTTCTGCTTCTTCAAGGCGATTGGAAAAGTTAAACGCAATTCCCAGGGAGATCAAGAAACTCGCTTCAAACCGACGGTTATCCTGCACTTCCTGCACGATCGCCAGCCCTTTTTCAAGCACCTCAACTGCCTCCGGGTACTTGCCTTGCTGCAAATAAACCAAACCGATACTCCCCCACAATCGCCCTTCCGCCGCACGCGTTTTCTGTTTCTGGGCAATCTGCAAACCTCGCTGGTAGTACTCCAATGCCTTAGAGAGTTGATTCAGTTGAGAATAGACGGTGCCCAAATCATTCAGGTTCGTGATTTGCCAGTGATAGTCCTTGAATTCCTGGGCGATCGCCAGACTCCTTTGCCGATATTCAATCGATTTTTCATAGTTTCCAGATATTCGGTAAATGGCTCCCAGGAGATTGAGTAATCGTCCTTCTGTATGGCGATCGTTCAAGTACTGGCTGATCCGGAGCGCTCGCTGATAGGACTGCCATGCCTGCGAATAGTCCCCCAGATGGTGATAAAGGTCGCCCAATCGGCCCAGTACATCCAGCTCAAGTTCAGGATGCTTGACCGTTTGAGCGATCGCCAGACTCTGCTGGAAGTGCTTAAGTGCCTGGGCATATTCGTACAGGGCAGAATAGGCTTTACCCAGATTGTTCAAGACTCTTGCCTGCTCCACTTCATCGCGAAGCTCCTGGGCAAGGGTCAAAGCCGCCTGAAAGTAGGCAATCGACTTACGGTATTCACCTGAGCGCCGGTACGCCACTCCCAGGTTATTCAAAGCGGTTTCCTGGGCAGAGGCATCCTTTAGAGCACGGGCAATGCTCAAACTATGCTGAAAGGCTGCGATCGCTTTAGCGTAGCGGTTAAGGGTAGGTTCCCTATTAGCATCACTGGGCCACGAAGACAGATAAGCCAGCCCAATTCCCTCCGAAGCCTGCCCTTCTGCTCTGCGATCGCCAAGTTCCCTGGCAATCGCCAGAGCGTTCTGATAGCTGGCAACGGATTTCTCCATCTGGCCCTGGTCTAAGTAAACACCGCCCAGTGATCCCCAGGTTTGCATTTCCAGATAGCGATCGCCCAATTCCCACGTCAGTTTGAGAGCCCGCTGCAAACTCTCAATAGCCCGGTCATAGTCTCGCTGGCGAACGTAAACCTGCTGAGCGAAGGCAAACGGCAGAGAACCATTCAGAGACGGGGCGCAGGAGAGGATCAGTGTGAGACACAGCAGTGACTGGAAACGTGGAATCATCCCTGGCCTCCCCGTCAAAAATAAGACTCGATTCTGTCTTTAATCTATGTCTTATGCCGGGGAGAGATATGCAGATTCCGAAAGCCTGTAGAAAGTCTTTAAGATGGAAGTTGCGAATAACTTAAATGATTGCGATCGCCCCATCCCATGTCTCCTATCCCAACCTCCTCACCCAATCTGGCCGCTTTAGCAAAACCCCTGCTGGGTCAATCCCTGGCTGAACTGACGGACTGGGTTCAGCAACAGGGGCACCCCCCCTATCGGGGCAAGCAACTCCATGAGTGGCTTTACCAGAAAGGGGTGCGATCGCTGTCTGAAATTTCCGTTTTCCCCAAGCATTGGCGAACTGAACTGGCCGAAGTCGAGATCGGACGCTCCACCATCCACCACCGCGCTCCTGCCCCAGATGGCACGGTCAAGTTTCTTCTGCGGCTCTCTGATGGTCAGATCATTGAAACCGTTGGCATCCCTTCCTACTCTGCACCCCACACCCTCTCCCGCCTCACCGTTTGCGTCTCTTCCCAGGTTGGTTGTCCCATGGCCTGTGACTTTTGTGCAACGGGAAAAGGCGGCTTCCTCCGTAACCTGGCAACCCATGAAATTGTGGATCAGGTACTGACAGTACAGGAAGATTTTCAACAGCGCGTCAGCAACATTGTGTTCATGGGCATGGGCGAACCCCTGCTCAATACCGATAATGTTCTGGCAGCGATCAGATGCCTGAATCAGGATGTAGGTATTGGGCAACGTACCATCACCCTTTCAACCGTTGGTATTCCTGGACATATTCGTCGCCTGGCAGAACACCAACTTCAGGTGACACTTGCCGTCAGCCTGCACGCATCCAATCAGAATCTGCGGGAGCAACTCATCCCATCCGCTCGACGCTACTCCCTGGAGGATCTGCTGAATGAGTGCCGGGAGTATGTCCAAATCACCGGACGTCGAGTCACGTTTGAATACATCCTGCTGGCCGGGTTGAACGATTGCCCGGAGCATGCGATCGAACTGGCGAACCATCTGCGCGGCTTTCAAAGCCACGTCAATCTGATCCCCTACAATCCAATTCAGGAGGTAGACTACAAACGCCCCAACAGCCGCCGTATTCAAGCATTTGTTGATGCTTTGAAGGCTCACCATATCGCAGTCAGCGTCCGTCGTTCCCGTGGCCTGCAAGCAGATGCAGCCTGCGGTCAGTTGCGTGCTTCCGCCATCCCACAGGGGGCAGGCAGTGGGAGATAGCGGGGGGGAAATTTGATCACCCTGCCTTAGTACAGCAAAACGGAAGTTTGTTGGGGGGGCAGGGTAGAACCCCTGCTTGGGGACGAAGCCCCCAGACCCCCATGTTGCAAAATTTAGTGTTTGCAACACTAGTGGGCAAAGATGCCGGGGGCATAGGCTTCAATCACCTTACCCGTTTGAGAGCAGGTAATCATCAAATAGTCGCAGGTTGGACATTGGGTTCTAATCAAGTGCTCCAGCTCAAGGTAATAGCGCTCGGCGCAACTACCACAATTGGGACAGCAAACCTGAATGACTATATCGGTATTCACACCTTGAGCACCAAACATTTTTGTATCAACTAAGCCTGGCAGAGTTTTCATCGGGTTCTTTACAATTTGAAATTACAAGTGACAAAAAGTATCAAAATTAACTAAAGTGACGCAATTCCTGCGTAAAACAATCGCCAAAGTTGAACTTCCATTATGTCGGTATTTATGCGGATTGGCAATGAATCTTTGGATAGAAACCCTATGATTTTTATGAAATCTTATTAGGGATCAAGGCTACAAATGATTCCTCCAATTCAAAATAGTCTGATCGCCTGGAAAAGTTGAGAGAATAATGTGTTAAAGGCTACAAATAGGTTTAACAAGTCTTAAAAGTTGTTAAATTTTTGATGTTTGCTTTTTCTAATTGAAGGGCTGAGTGAAAAGACAGGAGACCCTAGTAATGCTCCTTTTTTACCTCATAACCCACATCGGCGCTAACCTTCAGGGTTCTGGCAGAATATGTAAGTCCCGTTGATGATTCGTGTTCATTCTTTCCCAACAGGACTACCCAACTTCCGAAACCATTCAACTAGCTTCCGGGCTTCCGTCTGCACGTTATGGTGCAGGGCGACTCGTCGGGCTCCTTCTTTGCCCATGCGCTCCAATTCCTCTAAAGGGGTCTGCATTGCTGTGCCCATTGCCCCTGCCAGAGCTTCAGATGAGCCAGAGGGAACCAACCAGCCACACTGACCCGGCTCAACCAGTTCTGGAATTCCAGCAATATAGGTGCTGATTACAGGACGTGCCAGGGCAAGTGCTTCCATAATGCCCACTGGCAGCCCTTCCGCAAAGCTGGGGAGCACCATCACCTGGGCATTCAAGATTTGCTGCTGAACTTCGGCGTTGGTTGCCCAACCTGTGATCTCCACGTGGTCTTTCAACCCCAGTTGGGAAATCATCGCCTCAATTGGTCGCCGGAGCGGTCCATCTCCCACCAGAACGAGCTTGAACTTGAATCCTTTTGCTGCAAGCTGGCTGGCGGCTTCAATCAAAGTGAGATGTCCCTTTTGCTCACTCAAACGGGCCACACAGACGAACTGAGGCTGAGCTGGAAGCGGAACGTAGGGCTGGGACAGAAAGGTGCTATCCACCCCGCAACGAACGACAAGAATCTTTGCCCATTGGGGATAGTCGCACCAGCGGAGGAGTTGACTCCTGCCGAAGGAACAAACTGCCACCACAAAAGCCGCCCGCTGGATTTTTTCGGAGAGGGCGATCGCGGCTGGCTTATCAAATTCCTCCGGCCCATGCACTGTAAAGCTGTAAGAAGGCCCTCCCAAAGCCTGACACAGCATGGCAACCGTTGTGGAGTTGGTGCCAAAGTGGGCATGAACATGGTCGATTTCTGCCTCAGAAAACCATTTCAGTAGCACGCAGGCTTCCGCCAGGTAAGCCAGATGGATCACCAGCCCCCGATCCGATTTCCAGCCGACCTTAAAGGTAAGACAGGCCGCATTCAAAAATTGCCAAGGTCTGAATAGAGCAACGCGCACCAGGTGAGTCAGTAAACCGATCGCACCCACCCCCAGAACAAAGCGAGTTTTCTCAAATTCCTGTTTGTCTGCGTCATCCACCAGTTCTGCATCCAGCGATCGAATAGAAAAGCGAGAAACCCTCACTCCCTCCACTTCAACCGCAAGAATTTCTCGACGAATAAAGCTGTGGCTGACTTTAGGGTACTGATTCACTAAATAAGCAATATTCATAGAGTTGTTAGCTGTTGGTTGCTATACCAATCTAAACGCAACTCGCGACGGATGAAGGGGGTGGAGCGGGCTACGTCCCCCACCCCCCTTCAACCCACTGTTCTAAGCAACCTGGCGGCAGCTACATTAAATGGGCGTTGCTGAAAGGTAAGATGAATTGAAACGAAGTTTCAAGCATCCAGCACGTTTTTCCATCCCCAGGTTCAGCAAGGCCTTCTGGCTCAAGTTGGTTAACTTTTTAGGGTAATCCTCACCACGTGTCAACGCTTGATGTCCAGCGCAAAGAGAAGTGCTCAGGATAGCCCGTGATTCAGAACTCTACTATCCTCTCTGAATGGTTGCCAGGATTTCGTCTAAAATCTCTTGCGCCCCTTCCTGGCGAAGACGCTGGGCAAGTTCGGTACCAAGCCGTTCAGCATCAGTCATGGAGCCAGTAATGGTGTCTTTCACCAGTTTTTGCCCATCCAGACTTGCCACAATTCCTGACAGGGTCAGGCTATCCCCATCTAAAATGGTATTCACGCCAATGGGTACCTGGCAGCCTCCCTCCAGTTCCCGCAGGAAGGCTCGTTCTGCATAACAACGGTAGGCAGTAGGGGAATGCTCCAGGGCCTTCAGCAAATCTAACACCTCTGTATCGTCAGCGCGGCACTCAATTCCCAGTGCTCCCTGGCCTACCGCATGGAGAGAAATCTCCGCTGGAATCACTTGATGAATGCGATCGCCCATACCAAGCCGCTGTAAACCCGCAACCGCCAAAATCAATGCATCATACTCCCCGGCATCGAGCTTGGCAAGACGGGTGTTGAGGTTGCCCCGCACATCCTTAAAGGTGAAGTGGGGGTAGTAATGCCGCAGTTGTGCCAGCCGCCGCAAAGAAGAGGTGCCAATGACCGCACCAGGGGGGAGGGTATCCAGTTGCTGATCTTTGTGCTTCTCATGCACAACCAGAGCATCTGCCGGATTTTCGCGCTCTGTAACACAACCGAGGACCAGCCCTTCTGGCAGGCGCGTTGGCAGGTCTTTGAGGGAGTGAACGGCGAAATCAATCTCGCCATTCAACATGCCAAGTTCCAGTTCTTTGGTGAAGAGTCCCTTATCGCCAATCTTTGCCAGGGCCACATCTAGAATTTTGTCACCCTGGGTACTCATGGTCTGGACTTCGAATGTGCGATCGGGAAATGCCTTTTGCAAGTGCTCCTGCACCCAGTGGGTCTGAATCAGAGCTAGTTGGCTTTTACGAGAGCCAATCCGAATTGTGCGCTTAGAGCTGGAAACAGTCGGCGATGCAGACAGAGCCATAAATTCAGGAATTGAAACGGGAGAAGTCACTCTCTTCAGATTACCGCAGTGTGTAGCCGTATCTGTGAAGGATGCGGGGAATTAAATATTACAGATAGTTAAGAGTAAGTGCGAATCACCCAGGCTAATCGTAATACCTTCTCCATCTGGTTAACTGGTTACAGCAGCTTTGAGCAGTTCCAGAACACTATCTACTATCAAACACTATCCACTATCAGTTGTACGGCGATCGCCAGAATTAAAAATCCTAGGATGCGATTGAAAGCACCCATGCCCGTTGCTCCAAAGTTCTCAATATAAAGGCTCTCCTTAAGTAGGGCTTCACAGGCAAAATCTAGAAACGGTAGTTGCGATCGCGCACCCATAGACTGACCGGAACACTATTTCCTTGAGCATCGACTTTGACATCGACCACAAATGCCTGGGATTGTTGCCGTTGTACCTGGCCAATTTCAGCGTTTAACTGATTTCGCTGATTTTCAGGCATGTAGTAGGTTTCTAATCCGTAGATAACCTGCGAGCGATCGTACTCTCCCCGCAATGCCACCTGATTTGCCGCCAGATTGGTGGGACGAGTAGCACTCACTCGAACTGGTTTCCAGGGAGTTGGAGGGTTCGTATTAGCGGATTTGGGAGCTTCCAGCACAACATAAAGAGGAACCTGTCCACCCTGTTGATGGGTGTTAAAAAACTCCTTGCCACCGGGAAGCTTTTCTAAATCCTTGGGACGGGAGATAGTATAGCTCAGAGTTTGAGAATAACCTCGCAATAGATCATAGGGATCAACTGGAACCGTTTGCAGGGTAACAGTCTTACCCGTTATAGAGGTGTAGGCATCCTGGGCCGGAATCGCCACAATCAAAGCCGACTGAAACACGAGTGGTACCCAAAAGCGCCATGCTGCCATTCGTTCAGGCAGGGGTTTCGCAGTTTGAACATGTGGTTCCACTTCTGGAACAAACGATTTCGGTGATTCAGTATCCGAATGGAAATTTTCCATGGGCGAGTTAGAAGTCATGGCATACTCTCCGGAGATGAATTTGCGGGAAGTACAGATCTGGAAGGTTTGAGATTGCGTTCAAAATAAAGACCAGCCGCGATCACACCCACACCGCACAGGACAAAGACAAACGCCTTTAAAGGCAAATCGGTATCGTATTCCAACATTCGACTGATGATACTCAGGACTAACAGTGACATCCCTCCCCAAAAAGTACGGCGATTGCCCAGAGCCAACCCATCTCGAATCAGAGCGATCGCCAGCAGAAACAACATCAGGTTCAGCAGAAAGGGAGCCATGATTGGCAATGGTTGAACACTCATATGCCAGAAGAAGATAGCGGCTGTAAGAATGGTAAAAACTGCGATTGCTCCCGTATTAACTGATTTTTCTTGAAAAACCGTTAGAGACCTCAACTGGTAGCTCAACCGTAACCATCCCAGCACCGTCAGGGCCATGAATAGAATCACATCCAGGTGATACCAGGGTTGCCAGTTCCAGCGATCGCTGGTGGAACGGTAGAGCGAATCACTCCAGAACCAGTGGAAAGCAAAGACATAAAACACGAAGCTGAAAAACCAGACAGCCAGACTGCGGGCAATCGACTGAAAAGGATCAATCGCGACCGGAACAGGGGATGCAACACGACTGCCAGATGTTCTGGAAAATCGCCAGACATCAAGGTTGTACGCCCAGAGCAGGGCAGCAGGAAGGGTGAATGCGATCGCCACCAACCAACCCGCATCGGGATTATTCCAGAGGGATAGCGGACGTATGCCAAACACAAAGCAGGTAGCGAAAGCAATTCCACCCAGGCAGAAGAGAAGACGCGATCGACACCAATACGCCAGGGGAATGAAAACCAGACTGGCTATCAGGGCCATCTCATTCATCACCAACTCTATCCAGGTCGCTCCCTGGGTAAAACTGGCACTGAACCACCATACCCAATAGCTAATAAACAATAGAATCCACGCCAGCACTCCCAGGGAAACGAGCCTCAAGCTATAGGCCATTGCTGTCACACCCAATCCCCACACAAAGTAGAGTTCGTAGACAGCTCCACTCTGGTGAAACATCTGCGACATCAGAGCCATGTTTGCACCCAGGATCAGGGCACCAGTCAGCAATAGCCCATGTCCCAGGCGTTGCAGTCCCCTTGAGGAAGCAGGACGTCGCCACAGGTAAAACCCTGCCGCATTCACCCCAACAAATAAACCCATCAACAGAAACACACGAAACTCCCGCGGCCATTCCTGCCAGTTGGCGGCCACAAAAGTGATGACCCCCAAACCCAGCAGAATTCCTCCTAAGCTCAGCAAAATTGTGACAAACCGATTGCTGGCAGAGGCTTCAATTTCATCCAATTGATAGCGTTCAAACAGACGCTGGTAGAGAGAAGCATCTATCCACCCCTCCTGCCACCACTTTTCAGCTTCCTGGCGCAACTGACGACGAAATTTCTCAGTAACCATAGTGGCTCCTCAATAATGGCTACTTCTTAAACGGATCGTATTCTGCCAGAAGTTTCTCCAGCTTGGCTTCATCCACCCGGCTCAGCACCTTATTCGATTCATAAATATCTCGTAAGGTTTTGGAAAGGCTAATAGTGGAGCCAACCGAAAACAGCAGCCCCATAGCGAAGTACCCTTTTATCCAATTATCTGCTGGAAGGTAAAGAATACCGATCGCTGTTGCAAATATTGAGACTAGGAACGAAATCCAGGATTGAAAAATCCAGGCAGGACTGTGGGATTGAGTTGGATTGAGCTTTGCCATAGTGACCTTTAGCAAGATAACAGCTAGAAAATGGATAAGAATTGCAAGCGAATCCCTATTGATGAAGTTACGCAACTTAATTCACATCGGAATATGTGTTGCAAAAATCATCGGTTGGTCAAACCGGGCGATTTAGCCAGTAGTCAGATAGGGCTATCAGCAGACAAAAGACAAAACTAGTGTTCCGTCAGGAAAATTTTGACGAGTCACAGACCCTCAAAATTTACCCTCATTAATTTCCTGGGTATTCGCTAACCGTCAAATTCAATTTGACAGAGTACTAGTGTTGCAAACACTATATTTTGCAACATAGGGGTTTGGGGACTTCATCCCCAGGCAGGGGTGAAACCCCTGCAGCCCCAACAAAACTTTCGTTTTGCTGTACTAGCCGAGGATGGGGCAGGCTTAGCGGTAACACATTAACACTCTAAGAAGCACAAGCTGCGCGGTTGCTAATCCATCTACAGTGATTCATGTTTAGCTGTTCCACCGACTACTGACCTGTTGGTTAAATGATGAAATTCCGAAGGTCTGACAACTGAACTCATTCAGTTTGTTTGATACCTCGTTGTTTAATACTTATCAGGAATTCATAACTGTCACTCTTGTCCTTGTGCCACTTTTGGCAGGTGGTTTGGAACAAATCGCTAGAAGAGGCATATAGGAGGGGTTTGAAGTGGATCTGAAGGGTTCACCGAATGGACAGATTAAATTCTGTTTGGGTACAGGCAGCAGGCAACGGGCGATAGGAGAAAGAAGCCGGGAACAGAGGGGTGGGGATTGGAGGCAGAGGCCAGGGATCAGGGATTGGAGCAATTCAAAACTCAGAACTCAAAACTTTCCCTAACCCCATCACCCCGACTTCCCGCCCGTAAACGTAATTCCCTGAATGAAGTAACGGTTGAAAAAGGCATAAATGGCCAGGGCTGGTAAGGTGAAAATCATCGATGCGGCCATGATGTAGTTCCAGTAGCTGATGTATTCGCCTTTGAAGGCATTCAGTCCCAGTGGCAACGTAAACATTTCTGGATCGGACATCACGACCAGTGGCATTAAAAACTCATTCCAGGCACCCATGAAGACAAAAATTGTTTGAGCCGCCAGTGCTGGTTTTGCCAGCGGCAACACAATTTGAAAAAATGTTTCAAATCTTCCTAACCCATCTAAAGCCGCCGCCTCTTCCAGTTCCCTGGGAAAGTTGATGAAGAACTGTCGCATCATAAAAATGAAAGTGGCATTGATGGCTCCTGGCACAATCAATCCCTGATAGGTATTGAGCCATCCGAAGGATTTCAGAATCAGAAACTTTGGTAGCAGAGTGATTTGTCCCGGAACCATCAGTGCGGCCAGGATGAGGAAGAACCAGAACTGATTTCCAGGGAAGCGAATTCTTGCCAGGGCATAACCAGCCATGGAGTTGAAGAGCAGGTTAAAAAGGGTGATGAAAATGGCCGCGATCGCACTGTTGAGAAACCAGCGGCCAAACAAAGGTTCTTGAGTGAAAATCTGGCGATAGTTTGCCAGGGTAAAGTGTTGCGGAATGAAATGAATCCCCCCCTCCGCAATCTCAGACAGAGGCTTAAATGAAGCTGACAGAGCCCAGGCAAAGGGGAGAAATGTAATGACTGCATAGACAATCAGGACTGTATATAAAAAAGCCGTTGACCAGTGGATTGATTTCACTTGTTTCCCCCCTGTTTGTTTTCCTGAAAGTTTGAGCCCTTAATCGAATCGTTCTTCCCGGAAGAGTTTGCGTTGAATTAAGGTTGAAATCATGAGTATGGCTGCCAGCATGAGCGTTAACGCCAGGGCATAACCCATATCCAGATTTTTGAAGGCGTACTGATAAATGAGCAGAACAATTGTCAAAGTTGAATCATTTGGCCCACCGGAACCCGCTGAGAAAATATAGGACTGATCAAATAGCTGGAAAGTACCGATAACGCCCATCACCACCACAAAAAAAGTGACTGGCTGTAGAAACGGCAGCGTGATGTAGAAAAACTTCTCCCAGCGGTTCGCCCCGTCCAGTGTGGCCGCTTCATATAAGCTGGCCGGAATATCCTGCAACGCCGCCAGGTAAATCACCATAAACAAGGGGGCCGTTGCCCAAATGTTCATGATCATGATTCCTTTCAATGCCACGGCGGGATCGCCCAACCAGTTGTAGGTGGGTAAACCCAAAAAACTGAGAATACGATTTAACAGCCCATTGGAGTTATAAATCCACATAAAAATCAGGGTTAAAACCGCCGAGGAGGTGACTGTAGGCAGAAAAAACGCCACTCGGAACCAGGAACGCCCTCTAATTTGAGCATTGAGAACCAGGGCCAGACAAAGGGCCAGCAGGGTTTGAATTGGGACCACGATCGCCACATACTCAGCGGTATTTTTTAACGCCTTCCAGACGCGATCGTCGTTGACCATTCGCACAAAGTTCTTGAACCCGACAAACTGGTAACTAACCTCTCCTAAAAGCTCTACCTTGTAAAAGGCTAGCGTCACGGCATAAATAATAGGAAGAAATAGAAAAATTCCGGCAATTAGAATTGTCGGAGCCATGAAGGAATAGCCTTTCACCGCTTCTCTTCCAGCCTGCGTTCGCCAGATTTTTTCTAACTTGCTTTTCATGCTAATTTGCCCAGTAAATCTCTCGATTAGCCGTTTCCTGCGCTTTTTTCATCGCGATCGCCAGCGGTTGCTCTCCCAGTAATGCACTGATAAATTGATTGTTGAAATTCATGCGGATAGTTGGTAAATTTTCTCCTGCCTGCCAGATCGTGGCATAGCGGGCTCCCCTCGCAAAAGGGGCGTATAGTGGGTTTTTGTCATATCCTAGTTCAGTCAGCACAGAGCGACGGGCAGGTAATGCCAATCCCTGAGTTGCCCAGGCTTTCATTCCTTCTTTTGCAGTTAAATAGGAAATCAATTTCCAGGCAGCATCCTTATGTTTTGTTTTCCGGTTCATCACATAGGCAACTGTAAACGCCATCGTTCCAGGCTTACCATTCACCGTTGGCACTTCTGCGGTGCCAAAATCTAAGTTGGGAAAGGTTTCTTTGAAATAGGGAATCGACCAGGGACCTTCAATCACCATCGCAGCTTTTCCCTGCCCTAGCATTTCGCTGCTCCAGGTTGCTCCCACATCCGTCGGTTGAGCGGCAGTGCGATCGCGGCGATACTGATCCACAATCAGTTGCAGTCCTTTCAAACCATTGGGTTCAGCAAAGCGGGCATAGCCACTCTGATCGATTAGCCTGCCACCAAAGGCTTTGATCATAAAGGTCTGGCGGGCAAGTTCGGGAGCAATGCCAAACCCATATTGATCAATTTTTCCATCTCCGTTTTTATCCACCGTCAGCTTTTGGGCATCAGCCATCAATTCTTCCCAGGTTTGGGGAGGTTGGGCAATGCCAGCCGCCATAAATGCTTTTTTGTTATAGATCAATGCCAGTGTAGAAAAGTCCTTGGGCAGGCCATAGAGTTGACCCTGATGTTTGAAAGCATTGAGCAAAGAAGGTTCAAAATCAGCCAGATTAAAGTCCGGGGTAATGTATTTATCTAATGGCTCCAGCACTTTATATTTCATCAATAGCGGCGCTTCAAACACATCCAGATAAAAAACATCGGGAGCCACATCTCCAATCAAGCGAGTTTTAATCACATCCATATATTCGCTGTTAATCGTTTCGTACTTAACTTTGATATTTGGATTCTTCTTCTCAAAGTTTCTAATCAATCCCTCTAGAAGCCGCTTTTCATTGGGGTTACTTTGCCATCCACTTAACCGAATCGTCGTCACCTGTTCAGTTGCCTGACCCGACAGACGACAACCAGGAAGGGCGATCGCCGTCAGCGCTAAGAACGTTAGCCCAAGGGATTTGAACATTGAATTCATACCGTAAATCAGTAGGAAGTTGTTAGTTGTTAGTTGTTAAAGAGAGGGGTGGATGGTGACGGAGTGATGGAGTAGGCCAGTAGGGGGGGATGGAGTGATAGGATAGAGTTCTGAATTGCTCCAATTCCTAGCCCTCGCCCCCAATCCCTGACTCCTAACTTCTTCCTCCTTCCTTCTTCCTTCCTTCTCAGTAGGTAGACATAATGAATTGGAAGAAAGGGGAGTGGAGGCGTTGCCCCCAGGCAGGGGGTTTCACCCCATCCACCCCCAAAACCATCTTTAATTTAATTGCACCCAGCTACTTA
>JAIMBL010000054.1 GCA_023511615.1 Leptolyngbyaceae cyanobacterium HOT.MB2.61 | reverse complement strand
ATTGTCATCTATCATGAATCAATAGTAGATCCATTTTACATGGAAGATGTAAAAGTTATTTTCTTACAAGTCCTAAGAAGGGATGAAGTTCTCACTATTTTATAAGTTTCTATGGCAACTTACTTAGGACGGGCCGCGGGGATTACAATGTCCTAACGCCCCTGCGTAAAGCTATAGCAATCAGTCCAAAGAAAAGGAGCAGACTCCCATCTGCTCCTCATTTATTTCATAGTCAGATAAATCGCTGTCCAACCTATCTGGAGACAGCCGTTAGTCTAATTTTGCGATAAAAACGTAGATCAACGTAGATCAACCACTAATAGAGCTTGGCGTAAATTAACCGACCATTCTCGACCCCCACTCCCTGCTAACAGTTGTCAAACTTACATCAAAGAGCACTAGTACTCTGTCAAATTGAATTTGACGGTTAGCGAATACCCAGGAAGTTGATGGGGGTTAGATTTTGAGGGTCTGCGACCGTCAAAATTTTCCTGGCGGAACACTAGTAGAGTTTGGCGTAAATCAACCGACCATTCCGGACTTCTATTCCCGACTCCCCACTACCTGCTAATAATTGCCAAAATTGCGCCAAAGAGCACTAATTATACCGTCTTTTGCGACGAGCAACGATCGCCTTCCGCTTACGCTTCTCAAGGGGGGTTTCAAAGTGCCGATGAGATCTTAGATCAGCCAGAATTCCAGCTTTTGAAACCTGTCGCTTAAATCGCCGCAATGCTGAATCAATTCCTTCATTTTCACCAAGAACTACTTGAGTCATTCGTACTACTCTCTCCAAGAAACAACTGCAATAAAAGGTTAACCTTGTAGCTTGATCGAAGCTTAGCATCTAGAAGCAGAAAATCAAGGCTGAAAAACTTATTTCAGCACTTCCTGCTCTGGAAAAAGCAAGACGACGGATCGGGAATGAAGCTCCAGCCTCCATCGCAATAAATCTAAAACATGCTTTTCTAGTCTAGTACGAAATGGCTATCGAGTGCTAGGCGATTTGATTTATGAATGAGAGGTCGATTGTACTGAAATTTGTGCTGAGTGCCACATTCAAATTTTCCATTGCCTGCACAAGCCATTGCACTGCATCCCGGGCACAGGTCTCGTAGTGATTGAACAGGATTGAGAAACGTTTTTCAAGGTAGGGTTTCACTTTCCGACAAATCAGAACAATCTTCAATAGTAATCCGGTTGCCAGGGTTGGGCCAATGTTAGAAATCAGATCCACGAAAATGTAATGCTGAGGTTTCTGTAAACTCTCAACCACCAAAAAGTTTAACAATTGGCTGCAGGTTCTAACCACTAAAAAGTCGTTCACTCTCTGAGCGTCGCTTTCTGGCAGAGTACTTTTGAGTTGGTGGTAGAGCTGGTTATTAAATCGGCGTTTGCCGTACTCGGGGTCAACCGAGGCAATGATGTATTCGTAGAGATCGTCCTTAAAGGACCGGAATGACTGGGTTTGGCTGCTGTGAGTTAGAAAGCGTTGAGCCATATCCCGGTAAGTGCAGGAACCCTGCGATCGCCCGGCAAATTGCTTAATGGCAACACATAATTCCTTGTCGCTGAGCAGTGTTGGATTTTTAACCGGTTGGAGAATTCGGCTTGCAGTCTGGGGGGAAGCCGTTCGGGCAATTTGCGATCGCCGCACCTGATAAGTGACGTATTGGGACAGATCAACCTCATACTGCCGTTGTGCCCTGGCTTGCAACTGCTTGATCGTCTGCTGGTGTTCGTAGGTACTGCCTTCAGACAGCAAACAGTGTTCATAGAGGTAAGGGTACCGCCGAATCAATGAACCAATGGGCTCACTCCCCGCCAGACTGCCATTTTCACCAGAGTGCGCCATTACCTGGGCCAGGCGTCGCAGAACAACGTACTGCTCACTTTCAACAAATTTCTTAACCAGTTCTCGCAGTCGTCTGATTGAGCGAGAACGGGAATACTCGGTAGTGGGTCTAGAAGGAGATGATTCAAAAATAGAGATCAGTTCTGGAATGGCAGCCTGAAGCTGAGGACGTGCCTGCCAGCGATTGATGAGGATGTGGCAGCAACGGTTTAAGACATACTGGAACTCCTGGTCGGCAGTTTTTGAAGTCGTGATTCTATCGAGCGCAGCAGCAATTTCTGGATCGGGATAGCCCGTCCCATCGATAAATAATGCTCGGAATCTCCCCACCATCTGGCTAGGTAGCTCAACTTGAACCAGGTCGAGCAGATGGTCGTAGAGTTGCTGCTCTTCCTGGTCAATTTGCCTGTTATAGTGGGATGTCCAGGTACTCACGGTGACTAGAACTCTCGATCCCAGAAATGACAATCAAAGCGCTTCCAATGTGGCATCTACTGGCAGGCCAGAATGCTAATTCCTAAAAAAGGAGGCAACTTCAAGCCAACATATAGTAGAGGAGCTGCATGAGTGATGATTACTTTAGATATTACCAGTAGAATTCAATTACTAACTGTGACCTAAATCACTGTACTTGGCTCAATAAAGCTCCTGGCTATAGATTTTGGCTCTAGTTTTGCGCTCATAATCATACCAGGAAGCAGCGCCCTCAGCAGCATTTATTCACAACTTTACGAGTAAGCACGCTGAATAGGGTTCGGAAGGTAGTCGGAAGGTAGCAGGAATCACTCTTCAAGCTGGCTCAAACGGCGCAAGTTCAAGACATCACTTAGCTTTTTAATTTGAGTAAATGTACGCTCTAGTTGCTCGTGGTCCCGAATGTCAATTCCCAGATCAATAGTAGCGGTTTGGTCGGGGTAGGTTTTGACCTGGGCATTCCGGACGTTGATATTGTTATCAGTTAGCCGGGACAAAATGTCTTTTAATACGCCTACCCGGTCAATAACTTCAATTTGAATATCCACCGGATAGGTTTGGGGACGGCCACTTTCCTGTTCGTGGGAATTCCAGTTGACAGGAACGAGACGATCGCCTGGAACTTGCTCTGCATTGGGGCAACCTTGACGGTGAATGGAAATCCCGCGTCCACGGGTTACCACTCCAATAATGGCTTCACCGGGAACAGGGGTACAGCAACCCGCCATATGATAAAGCAATCCTTCGACCCCAATAATGGGAGATTTACTAGAAGGTTGAACTGGAGTCGGTTTAGATACTGAAGGCAATAGCGGGATCACCTGGGCATCATTGATCCCTTCCGAGGCCCTGGCAATGGGCTGCTGCCCCTTAACCGCTTCCCGCAGACGATTCAGTGTCAAATTAAGAGTAATTTCGCCGTATCCCAATGCGGCAAGCAAATCTTCCACGCTGTGGTAATTGCATCGTTCAGCCGTAGCCTGCATAGGCGCTGATTTCAGCAGTGCTTCAAAGCCATTTTTACCCAGCTCTCGCTCCAGCATTTCCCGGCCGCGGGCAATGTTTTCTTCCCGATTACAGCGTTTGTACCACTGGCGAATCCGGTTACGGGCACCGGGTGTGACGACAAAGTTGAGCCAGTCCAGACTAGGGCGGGAGTTCTTCTGAGTAATGATTTCAACAATGTCTCCGTTTTTCAGGAGGGTATCCAGGGTCACCATGCGCCCATTCACCCGTGCCCCGGCGCAGTGGTTCCCAACTTCAGTATGAATTCGATAGGCGAAATCAACGGGAGTTGCGCCCCGGCTGAGGGAGATGACATCGCCATTGGGGGTGAAGACGTACACATCTCCGTCGAAAAGGTCATCTTTGACGTTTTCCAGGTACTCCTGGGCATCCTTGAGGTCATTTTGCCAATCCAGCAGTTGCCGCAACCAGGTAAACTTTTCGTCGGCAGTGGTCATCTGGACATTAGAACTGCCGGTTTCCTTATATTTCCAGTGGGCGGCGATCCCGTACTCAGCGACATGATGCATTTCCAGGGTGCGGATCTGAACCTCCAGAGGTTTTCCTGTATTGCCGATTACAACTGTGTGGAGGGATTGATAGCGATTAGGCTTGGGGAGGCCGATGTAATCTTTGAAGCGTCCAGGAATTGGGCGGAACATGTCGTGGACAACTGCGAGGGCGCGGTAGCATTCGTCGTTAGCTTTCACAATAATCCGAATGGCGGCAACGTCGTAAATTTCGTTGTATCCTTTCTGCTGTCGCTGCATTTTCTGGTAGATGCCGTAAAGATGCTTGGGCCGACCGCTAATTTCAACGTAGTCGATGCCTGCCTGGGCCAGGCGTTGCTTCAGGTTTTCGACTACTTGCGCTAACCGGGCTTCGCGATCGCCTCGCTTTTCCGCAACCAGTTCTTGAATTTCCCGATAGGCTTCGGGTTCCAGATACTTAAATGCCAGATCCTCAAGTTCCCACTTGAAGCGACCAATCCCCAGACGATTGGCCAGTGGGGCAAAGATTTCGCGGGTTTCCAGGGCAATTTGACGGCGTTTATGGTCGGGCAGGTACTCTAGCGTGCGCATATTGTGGAGGCGATCGGCTAACTTCACCACAATCACCCGGATGTCCTGAGCCATTGCTATAAACATGCGGCGAAAATTTTCTGCCTGCCGTTCCGTTTTACTGGAGAAATTGAACTTTGAAAGCTTGGTCACGCCTTCAACCAGCAACCGGACTTCCTTCCCAAACTGTTCTTCCAGCTCATCAGCTGTGACATTGGTGTCTTCGACCACGTCATGCAAGAAACCTGCCGCAATCATGGCACTGCCGCCCCCCAGATCGCGCAACAACCCCGCTACGGCGACCGGATGAATAATGTAAGGTTCCCCGGAGGCCCGTCGTTGACCTTCGTGCAGGCTGTAGGCAAATTCAAAAGCTCGACAAATTAGATCGGCATCAGGGCTAGTGTCATCAGCCGGGTTATCACCTGCTGATTGTCGTGCGTTCATGCACTCCTGCAACCAGTTAGGAATGACGAACTCGATGGGAGATGCAGGCTCGATGGATGATACGGAAGCTGCTAGGTTCATGCTGCACAGCTGGAGGTTGAAAGGCTTAAGAGGTTGTACTGGATTTTGATGCAACGGATTTTACTGCAATAACGGTCAAATACTGAACGATGAATGAGCTTTGGTCTAGCCTGGGCCTACTTTTTAAGACTCATAAACTAGACTGGGATCGCTCTAGCTTCTAAAACCAATCCGAAACATTCTGGGCTCAAGGTATTTCCTCAACCACTCCAATCTTCGGACAGGCTTTAAGACTGAGTTGCCAAAGACGAATTTTAAGGTAATAGAAATGTCAAATTATCTCTGAACAGAATTATCTCTGAACAAAGGAAGCTGAGTTAGAATTTACAGCTTACCTTAAGGGTATAAAGCTCTTGTTAATCTCTATCTTACCAATGCGGATAAGATTCTTTACAAATTTACCGATTTTTGTGCGTGATTCTTCTAGGAAGCCCGAAGCTAAGTAGATTGAGGCTTTTTAATGATGATTCAGGAAGGGTTCAGGCAGAATGTTACTCCCACTTCACAAACAGTCGTACAGAGAATTTAAGCAAGTTCTGAGGCTAATGGACGAGACGGTTAAGCAAGGGAATGATGGTAGTGGATTGAAATCAGAAGTTACTAAACTTCAGCAATTTTTTCAGACCAAAATTTTAATTTTGAATACGAATGAACTACCTCCTGAAGTTGAGCAACGGGTGCAGTCTTATCAGGTGGAAATAGACAAGCAACTGCGTCTGTTAGGGATGGATGTGATGTTTTTGCAAGCAGCACGGCAGGCCAGAACGGGAGAGCAACGGCGAAAACAGGTGGGCGATCGCATCCTGACATTGATGCGCTATTGCGATGCCCTATTGGAGGAGGGGGAGGGAGTAGAGGGGTGGATGGGTGGTTCTCCTGGCTTACCGGTGAAAGAGTAGCATAAGATACTCTTTCATCAAAAAAAATTCCTGGAGTACTGATTTTGTTTTAGTGATAAGCGTTGCCTATCACCAAACTCGCAGGATAGCTGAATGGGTAGGTGAGTAATGGAGTGATGGAGTTTTGAGTTTCCCTCACCCTTTACCTCCTCTAACCACCAGTAACCAACAACTAACAGTTCCTCACCCCTCGCCTGCCCTCCGCGCATAAAATAAGGTGAGACAAAAGTCCCACCCTGAAAGTCCAATAGCCATTGTGTGAGCCCCTATGTTCTACACACGGCTTGTTGGAGGAGGAAAAACGGCTTAGAAGGTGAAGGTGGTGCGAACAACTCCAATCACGATGTCGCTGTTGTCACGGTTGTGGTCGGGTGCAGTAAGCCAGATCAGGCCAGGGGTGATGGCGATGTTGTCTGTAACCTGGAACTGATAAAACGCCTCAATATGAAGAGACGTGTCGGGATCATCGGAAAGAGCTGACTGTAAGTTACCGTCTACTTCGGTTACTTTGGGCTCCATGCCAACGAGAACACCGCCAACGCTACCCTTTTTGCCCAGGTCAGGAAAGGCCAACCCCACCATCCAGTTCCAGATATCGGCGTCGCCCCTAAAACCCGCTCCCAGCGATCGCGCCTTGGTGTATCCTGCGGAGCCATTGAGCACAATGCCTGGGGTAATTTGGAAGGAGGCACCAATGCCATAGGAATTGTTTGAAAAAGGCAAACCTGTGAATTCGACAAAGTTTGCCTGATTACTGCCGGTCTCACCAGCGGTTGAGAAGTCAGTTTTGTAGGAGTGGATGTAGGTTAAACCGATTTGGAACCGCTCAGAGGGGGTGATGGTTAGCTGGGCGATCGCGCCATAGGGTCCGTTAAACAAGCCATTTTTGGCAAATGGCAGATTCGCGGCTCCAGTACCGTTGTCTGCCAGATAGCCCAAACCCAGCTCAAAGACGTTGCCAAACGAGTGGCTGATGCCGATCCCTGACCCACCCAACAGGTAGTAAATAGGGTTGCGGGTACCAAAGTGGGTCAGCGCGCCAGAACCACCGTCTCCATCAAAGTAGGGATTGAGGGTAGGAATAAAGTCATCTGTTGCACCTGCGTTTGCCTCAATTGTGATGGTTGTGCTTTCGCCAACAGGGAACTGATACAACAGGGCGTCAATCCCAACCTGGTTGCCGCTGTCGGCATTGAAGCGGAGGGAGCCCTCTGGGGTTAGCGTTACCGGGCCAAACAGGTCCAGATTTCCAGCCTGAAGCCGGGTTCGCAACAGGTCTCTCCCGGTAAAACTGGTGTCAAAGTTGAGACGGACGCGATCGCCCAAAACCACATTTCGGTCAATATCCTGGTCCAGAGCATTCTCCCCAGCCAGGACTCCTGCCAGAGCGAAAATGACTTCTCCATTTAGCTTGGTGGTGGTTGAAAACTGCTGCTTTTCCAGAGTGGTGGTACGGGCTTCCAGGGCATCAACCCGACCCCGCAACACGGCCAATTCTGTCGCAAATTCTTCCTGAAGTTTTTGCAGAATTGCCAGATCTTCCTTCTTCACCAGGTCAGTCGTTGCTGCCGCAATTAATTCGCTAATGCGATCCATACAGGCATTGAGACCCGCTGCAAACTCGTAGCGAGTCATGGCCTGATTACCCCGGTAGGTTTTATCTGGATAGCCAACGATACAACCGTACCGTTCAACCAGGGATTGTAAGGCCTGAAATGCCCAGTCCGTCGGTCTTACGTCAGAAAGTTGGGAAACAGATGTTACCTGTGCTATCGCCCCAGTTGTCCATCCCACAGGGGTAGCAGACTCCAGTTGGGAGACGGACATCACTCTTCCAGATAGTGCACCTGTATTACCTCTGGGAGCAACCATCGGAGGCTCGGTGACACCTTTTAGTGCAGATTGAGTTGTTGACTGATAGTTTTGGGCAGAAGCCCCGATCACAACCATCCCGCAAAGGGCGGGACTCAGCAGCAAAGATTTGTATAACCGGTTCATGTTCATCATGTTCTGTTTCCTCACACCTGTTGAATAAGCTCAATCTATTCAGTGAAGGCGATGCCATGCATCAATCGATTTCATCCATCAATTGCTGATAGGCCATGGATATTTGATAGATGTCGATAATTATAATCATTCTCATTCACCATTCAAGCTCTCAGGATAGGATTAGCAAAGAAATAGTAAGCTCAAGTAAAAACTGCTCGCTATGCCCCCCTCCCGGTTTTCACAGCTTTTAGGCTCTGGGCATTGCTGAATCTGGGTATGAGGAAATAGATGCTGTAGGCTCTCCTGGGAGTTTGGTGATAAGCGTTGCTTATCACCAAACCAAAATCAATATTTCAGGGATTCTGTTTTAGATAAAAGAGTAGTTTGCGCTACTCTTTCACCCGCAAGCCGGGAGAACCATGCTGTATGCTCAAAACTTCGTTCCGATTCATGCTGCTATACAGCAACTTTTAGGTTTTGTCTGACTTTTGATTGAGCTGAACATTTCTCCGACGTCCCAAGAGAAACCCCAGGGAAAGGTCCATTCCAGTTGAGAATGATTGACAATATCTTTATTTATGCATAAACTGCTAGCCTGTCAAGCTTTTTGAGAGCTGTTGTCAAAAAGTAAGGGAAGTTTAGCACTCTATGTCAAACCGCCATGCATCCGAGAAAGCGAAACTTTGGAATCGGCGACAACTATTGCAGGCAGGTTTTGTGGGGCTTGGTGTGACGGGGGTAGCGATCGCTCTTGAATATGCTCGTCGCCTTAATTTTTCTCCAACAGTTAAGGTGCCGCTGCCTCCCACAGAAGCTGCTATAGCAGAGGGCTTTACTCCCTTTACCTTCCTGCGCGAATTTGACTACGGCACGGTAACTCAGGAAAACGGCCGCACTGTGAGGGAGTTTCGGGTTGAAGCGCGAACTTCTCCAATTCGCTTAAACAGTGCCACTACCTTTATCACTTGGAATTTGAATGGACGAGTGCCAGGACCAACTTTTCGGGCCAAGGAGGGCGATCGCATCCGGGTCATCTTTTTCAACAAAGCAGGGCATTCCCATTCTCTACACTTTCATGGCATCCATGAGGCAAAAATGGACGGTGTGAAACCTGTGCGCAATGGTGCCGTTTTTATCTACGAATTTGATGCCGAGCCCTACGGTGTTCATCTTTACCACTGCCACGTCGCTCCTGTAACCCGGCACATCAACAAGGGGTTGTATGGCATGTTCATTGTTGACCCACCCAAGCCTCGCCCTCCCGCCGACGAAATAGTTCTGATTATGGCAGGCTACGACGTTAACAATGATAAGAAGAATGAGTTGTATGCCTTCAACGGATTACCGGACTACTACATGCACCACCCCATTCCAATTCAGCAAAACCAACTCATTCGGCTATACGTGCTGAACATGATTGAATTTGATGTGGCGGCGACCTTCCATCTGCACGCAAATCTGTTTCAGGTTTATCCCACAGGGCGCACCCTGGAACCCCAGGAAGAAACCGATGTAATCACGATGGGTACAGCCGAACGGCACATTCTAGAGTTTTCCTACCGCTATCCCGGCAAATACATGTTCCACCCTCATCAAGATGAAATGGCGGAAGCAGGCTGTATGGGATTGTTTGACGTGGTGGAAAAAGCTTAAGGATGCACCTTCGTAACCTTTTCCAAACAAATGCAATACAAATGCAATTACTCATTGACAAGCATCTGAAAACCTATCAGAATGAATCTCGGCTAGTGAAAAAAATTCTCATTAGTAGTCTTTTAGTCCTTATTAGATAGTCCTTCAAAATTCCAACCATTTCAGGCAGAGAAGTGATTCAGCAAGGAAATGAGTGATATGAAATTTATTTTTCAGTTTTTGGGTTTGTTTTTATCAACGGTGTGTGTGGCGGTTTTGGTTTCTTGCGGTAATCAATCTCCCGATACTTCCTCCACTCCTGCAAGTTCTCCCACCAGCCAGAATGCCTCGACTGGCCAGATGGCTCACAGTGGTCATGCCAAGATTAATATCAACACGGCAATTCTGTCAGAACTGGACAAACTGGAGGCAAAGTTAGGAATCCCAGCACTTTCCCACAAAATTCAGGCAAGCCGCCCCTATGGTAAGACTGAAGAGCTAGTTTCCAAAAACTTGCTGACTCAAGAGCAGTTTGACCAGATTAAAGATATGGTCACTGTTGAAGATGTGGTTCTGACGGGGGAAGCAAAGGATGTGGACTACATGACCAAGTTGGGACTGATGAAAGGGCACCTGCTGGTTGCTGGAGAATTGCTCAAGATACAAAAACCGAAGGAGGCCGAGCCCCACATTGGTCATCCGGTTGAGGAAATTTATGCCGATGTGGAAGAGCAGTTTCGGGAACGGAATGTGAAGGATTTTAAGAATGAACTGATTGCGCTGCAAGATCTGGTGAAAGCAGGGGCAAAAGATTCTGCAAAGGTTAACGCTGATTTTAAGGCATCCATGCAGGCGGTGGATGGGGCGATCGCAGGCATTCCCGCAGCCCAACGCCAATCTCCAAGGTTTGTTCTCCAGGTAATCAACGGCCTTTTAGATACGGCGGTAGCTGAGTACACCGCATCCATTGCGGACGGTAAAATTTCACAAATCATTGAATATCAGGATTCTCGTGGGTTTGTGGTCTACGCCAATGATCTTTATCAAGACATTGCTTCCCAGGTAGCCCAGAAAAGCGAGTCTGACAAGGTAATTCGGGAGAACATGGCAAATCTAATAAAGGTTTGGCCCTCAGTTACACCACCCAAAACGCCTGTCATGTCGCCAGAAGAAGTTTCGCAATTGGTTAAGTCGATTGGACTCAGCAGCCAAAAGGTAATCCAGTCTATGTAGAGAATTGTCTTGGAAATTTTGAATGCCGATTAACTTACCTTCTCAGGTATACCTTTGGTCAAGGGAATTTATGTTCAAAGGTCAGGCTTCAACCCTCTTCCTCTTTTCCATTTTCTACTTCCCTACTGTAAGTTTATGGATTTTAGTTCTGCTTTACCGATATTTGTTATTACTTTGCGAGAAGGGGTAGAGGCGGCTCTCGTGGTGGGGATCGTTCTGGCTTATTTGAAGAAAGTAGGACAAAGCCGACTGAACCCGTGGGTTTATGCTGGAGTTGGAGTGGGTATCGCTTTCAGTGCGTTGGTAGGTTTTTTTTTAAGTCAAATGATTGCCAGCCTGGGAACGGCAAATCAGAAGTATGCTCCGGTGATTGAACCATTACTGGAAGGTGTATTTAGTGTCCTGGCAATTGCTATGTTGAGCTGGATGCTGATCTGGATGACCCGGCAGGCAAAATCTATCAAGACCCAAGTAGAGGGGGCAGTTACCGCAGCGTTAAAGTATGAAGCCAGGGCCGGTTGGGCCATCTTGGGGTTAATCCTGGTAGCGGTGTTGCGGGAAGGATTTGAGACCGTTCTTTTTGTTGTTGCCAAATTTCAACAGGGGTTGATTTCTTCCCTGGGGGCACTGATGGGATTGGCAGTTGCCGCTGGAATTGGGGTGGTACTGTTCAAATGGGGAGTTCGAATCAACCTGCGCCAGTTTTTCATGGTGATGGGAATTTTGCTGCTGCTGATTGTGGCGGGGCTGGTGGTCACGGCTCTGGGACATTTTGATACGGCGATCGCGAGTCTTGCCCATCTGGATCGTAAATCTGAGAGTCTCTGTTTCTTCTACGAGCGGTTTGTGAAAAACCCTTCCTGCATTCTAGGTTCCAAAGTTTGGGATCTAACACGGGTTTTGCCAGACGATCGCTTCCCAGGCATTTTTTTGAACGCTTTGTTTGGCTATACACAACGGCTCTTTATGGTGCAGGCAGTGGCTTACATTGGTTTTTGGGCGACAATTGGAACAATCTATCTCTGGAGCCTGAATATTCAAAGGGGTCGCAGCGGGAAGAGAGGAATCAAAAACTAGAGGGAGTCAGGGATTAGGGGTTAGAAACTGGGAAAGGAAGAAGTTGTGAGTTTTACCTGCTCACAAAGCCCTACCAGGATCTTCATCCTGCCATAACTACTCGTGATACACTGGATTGGCGCTGGAATTGGTTCTGGTGGGGATCAGCCACCGGAAGTAAGGGGGAAAGTGCAGTGCAAGTCTGCCGCTGTCCCGCAACTGTAACAGAAGCCATAAGGTCTTGAGGCTTGAGCCAGTCAACTCAAAACTCAACATCTGAAGCTTTCAAAAGCCAGGATGCCCGCCAATTCCTTAGCAGAATCCTTTCATCTACGAGGTATGGATGATGGTTGATACACGATTAAAAAAATTCGATGCCCCTACTGGCTTTCCCATGAGCCTTAGAAGCACAGGAATTGCTCAAATTCTGGGATTAATTGGGTTTGGCTTTTTGGGAGTTGTTCAACCTGCAGCAGCTCACCATGCTATGGGGGGTAGAACTCCGGCTAGTTTTCTTGAAGGTTTTCTATCTGGAGTGGCGCATCCAGTGATTGGGTTAGATCATCTGGTATTTGTTGTTGCCATCGGTCTACTCTCGGTTAGGCAAGTGCGGGGGGCTCTACTTCCCCTGTTCTTTGTGGTGACAGCTATGGTAGGAACTGGGCTGCACATTATGAAGGTTGATTTGCCCGTACCTGAAATCGTGATTGCTCTTTCTGTAATTGCACTGGGATTGCTACTGGCGATTGGTCGGCAGTGGAATTTTTGGGGCATTGCCGGGTTAGCCGCAATCGCCGGACTGTTTCATGGGTTTGCCTATGGTGAATCCATCGTGGGAGCTGAGATGACACCGTTAGTGGCTTACCTCCTGGGCTTTACGGTGATTCAGGCGGCGATCGCACTGCTAGCGTTTTGGCTGGGTAAAAAAGCTGTCCAAAGCTTTGCTCAGGTGATCCCCGCTTTCATTCGCTATTTCGGCTATGCTGTCTGCGTCATTGGTAGCATTTTTCTAAGCACCTCACTCCAGGGCTGACTCTCCTGAGAGTTTGGTGGTAAGGTACTCTTTCATCGTCAAGCTGGGAGAACCCCCGGGCTGGAAATTAGTCAAAATAGGACTGGTAAAGGCTGAACCTAGCCCTGCCCTCTGGCACCTATCCCCAATTCCTCTTAACTATGCCAATCAATCTGAGTCCTGCCCTGCCTGCCTTTGTCATTACCCTGCGAGAAGGGGTTGAAGCAGCCCTGGTAGTCGGAATTGTACTGGCCTATCTGAACAAAGCGGAACAGACCCGGCTCAATTCCTGGGTCTATGGTGGGATTGGGGTGGGCTTGCTGGCAAGTGCGCTGGTCGGCGTTCTGTTTAGCCTCATCATTACAGTTCTGGGGGCTGCCAATGAAACCTATGAATCAGTGGTCAAACCTTTACTGAATGGGCTTTTTAGTGTGGCGGCGATCATCATGTTGAGCTGGATGCTGATCTGGATGACGCGCCAGTCCCGCTTGCTGAAAGCTGAAGTGGAGGGAGCAGTTGGAAGTACCTTAAAGGCAGAAGCAGGCGCGGGTTGGGGCATTTTTGGACTGATCTTTTTTGCCGTATTACGAGAAGGGTTTGAAACTGTCCTATTTATTTCGGCTCGATTTCAACAGGGTTGGGTGTCCATTTTGGGGGCGGTTTTGGGTCTGCTTGGGGCTGTAGGGATCGGGGTTTTGCTATTCAGATTTGGCATCAAAATCAATCTCCGTCTGTTTTTTCAGGTGATGGGCCTCTTCCTGCTGCTGATTGTGGCTGGGTTAGTGGTTTCTGCTCTGGCCCATGTGGATGTTGCCTTCTATCGATTCACCCAGATCGATCCCCAGTTTTCCAATCTCTGTTTCTTTCAGGAATCTGGTGGGGAAACTTGTTTCTTAGGACCGTTGCTCTGGGATACTCATCAACTACTGCCAGAACGCCAGTTTCCCGGCATTATTTTGCATACCCTGTTTGGCTACGAAGACACGTTCTATCTGGTTGAAGCTGTAGGTTATTTAGGGTTTCTGGCAATTGTGGGTGGAATTTACTTGCAAAGCTTAACGGGTTGGGGAACGGCTCCGGTGAGAGGCGATCGCTGAAGCCCGGAGGGGAAAAGATGAATAGGTGGGAAGGCAATGGAGTGATGGAACTCAGAACTCGAAACTCTCCTGGCTCCAGTCTTTTATCCTCAGCCTTACCTCTTTGTGAAGATATGGAAAATTTGAATTCTATTCAGCTCCAACTGGGTTAAGAAAGGTAGTCTTTAGGTTAAGATCTGGTTAAGTAAAGCCAATATAGCAGTAGGCGTTATGGTCAGGACAGGGTGAAGGGGGGAACCCCTGGCTGGGGACCTTGCTCCCACTTCCTCTCTAATTCCAATGTCCTAACGCACCTGCGTAGAGCTATAAAGCTGAATCCCTCGTGGTTAGAGAAGCTTCAAGTAAAGGGGGAGTTAAGATGAACCATTCTGAATTCTTGTTTCCAAAAGCACGTTATCGGAGAGAAGTGAAGCCGGAAAACCTCGTGTTTAACGCTAACCTGCAAGAGTTTTCGCAGAAGGTTAGCTACATCTGTTCTCTGGAAACAAATGGGAAACTCTCTCCAGAGGAGTCTTACTTGAAAATTAAAGACCTCTGGAAAGAATTAAAGCGCAGCAAGAAGCAGCTTGGAATTGGCAGCAACCAGACAGAGTAGGGGCGGGGTTTGCTGAAATGCTGACTGAAGGCTAATTGTAGATTTGCGATTTTGCCCTCTCTACGCAGCGGATAGGGAGTGTTTAGCAATGACTGATTGATAAAAGCCTCGCAACTGGCGTGTAGCGGCAGACCATCCCCAGCGTTCGGCTTCTCGACGGGCATTGCGGCGCAGGGTTTCCCGTTCTTCAGGACTGGCCAGGAGGCGTTGGGTGGCGGAGATCGCTCCGTTCCTGTCAGCCGGGTCAAATAGAAATCCATTCACCCCGTCTTCCACAATGTCCGGAATGCCCCCAGAGCGGGCCGCAACAACCGGGCAACCGGCTGCCATTGCTTCCAGCAACACCAGACCCAGCGTCTCGGTACGGGAGGGAAACACAAAGGCATCGGCGGAGGCAAAGGCGGAAGCGAGTTCGACTCCCTGCAAGTAGCCAACAAAGTGGGTGGGGGTTCCCGCGAAATGAGCTTCCAATGCCTGCCGATGGGGGCCGTTGCCGACCAAGGCCAGCCTCGCCCCAGGAATAGCCTCCAGAACAGGTTTAATTTGCTCAATCTCTTTTTCGGCAGAAAGGCGACCCACATAAAGCAGCAGAGGTTTATCGGGATGCCCCTGGCTGAGGCGCGATCGCATCTCCTGGCTGGCGAGATGGGGTTGAAACATTTCTGTATCAACACCTCGCTGCCATAGATCAACCCGTTCAATGCCATGCTGAGACAACTCCCGCACCATAGCCGTGGAGGTACAGAGATTGAGTGCAGCCTGATTGTGTCCAGCTTTCAACAGTTCCCACAGCAAACCCTCCAGCATCCCCAACCCATAGTGCTGCAAATACTCTGGCAGGTGAGTATGGTAGGAAGCAATCAGGGGAATGTTGTGAATCTTGCTATAAAACAACCCCGCCAGACCAAGAACAGCGGGGTTGACCACATGGATAATTTCAGGATTAAAATGCTTCAACACATAGCCAATGGATGGACGGGGCAGTGCCAGCTTAAGCTCTGGATAGAGGGGAAGGGGAAAGCCTGATACTCCGTAGATTCTGGCTCCCTTGTATTCGGTCAAGCCCCCATCCGGAGCCACCACTAAGACCTGATCACCCATCCGCTGAAGATGATCAACGGTATGACGGAGACGGGTTACGATGCCATCAACTTTCGGCAGAAACGTTTCAGTAAATAAGGCAACTCGCATACGGAACGGAACTGTCCTCCTCACAGGAAGCAATTAAGCACAAAATGGCAGCCATTTTTGGACGAATAACCTACAGTCAAGATGGGAAGCAGGAAATCGGGAGTCAGGAATGGTGTGGTTTGATTAAGTGAGAATTGCTGTAAGTCATCTGTCCAGGCAGGTTGCAGAGGCTATGCATCCCAACTGAATGCAGCAGCAGGCAGCACAACCACTAGCAGGAGGGATAGAACACGGATGTTCATACTGCCTGTTAGCGTTTCCAGGTAACTTTTGGTAGAATCTGGGACTCGTCGATCCGGTGCTTGTACTTCATTGCAAAGTTGAGTAGTGAGTCAAGCAAAGAATCAGATAGGTAGTGAGGTTGAAGGCCCAAATCTAACAGCTTGGTGTTCCTGGCATTGAAGTAGTGTTCTTCCTTTTCAATCCGGGGGTTGTCGAGGTGATTCACTTCCACCTTTAACCCCAAAGCAGTACCCGCCTTTTGCACCATCAGGGCCAGATCACCAACACTGAACTGTTCAGTGAACTGATTAAAGACACGAAACTCGCCGGGGCTGGCCGGGTTGGCGATCGCCAGTTCCACACAGCGCACCGTATCCCGAATATCCAGAAAACCACGGGTCTGACCACCTTTTCCGTAGACGGTCAGTGGGTGCCCAATCGCGGCCTGGATGCAGAACCGGTTCAGGGCCGTGCCAAACACACCATCATAGTCCAGTCGGTTGATGAGCAACTCATCCATTCCCGTCTCTTCCGTCAGCACCCCATAAACCACACCCTGGTTCAGATCAGTAGCCCGCAATCCCCAGATTCTGCAAGCGAAGTGGATATTGTGTGAGTCGTGCACTTTGCTCAGGTGATACATGCTACCAGGCTGCTTCGGGTAAGGCAGGGTATCTTTGCGCCCATTGTGCTCAATCGTAATGTAGCCCTCTTCAATGTCGATGTTAGGAGTGCCATACTCGCCCATCGTCCCTAGCTTCACCAGATGGCAGTCGGGGAAGTCTTCTTTCATGGCGTAAAGGATGTTGAGTGTCCCCGCCACGTTGTTGACCTGAGTCATGACGGCGTGTTCCCGGTCAATCATGGAGAATGGAGCAGAGCGCTGTTCGCCAAAATGAACAATCGCATCGGGTTCAAACTGATGCAGGGCTTTGCTTAAAAAATCGTAGTTGGTGATATCGCCAATAAATAGATCAATGGACTTTCCAGTTAAATCCTTCCAGCGCTGAATTCGCTGGTGAATTGGAGCAATGGGAGTCAGGGTTTCTGCACAAAGCTCCATATCCCAAAGCCGCCTTACCAGGCTATCCAAAATTCCAACTTCGTAGCCTCGATTAGAAAGATATAGTGCGGTTGCCCAACCACAATAGCCGTCGCCACCAATAACAAGGACTTTCATCTTCCTAAAACTCGCTTGCAGATACTCCGCTAAATGTACCAGGATTATGCACCCTCTGCGCATCTATTTCAGGATAGGGGGTGAGGTGAAAACTCAGAACCCAGAACTCAAAACTCTCTCATCTCACCATCCCTTTCCTCACTTACGAGATAAAAACCGCTTAAGATCTAGAAGAATTCTTAAGATCTCCACCCTCTAACCCTATCGCCCACATGACGTACTGCCTTGGAATTTTGACTTACTCTGGCTTGATCATGGCTGCGGACTCGCGTACCAATGCGGGAGTGGATTACATTTCAACCCATCAAAAGCTGTTTGATTTTTCGGAACCGGGCGATCGCGTCATCCTCATCTGTACGTCTGGTAATCTTTCCGCTACCCAGGGAACGTTGACACTACTTCGTCATGATTTGATCTCCAAGGCTGATATCAATTTGCATACCCTTTCCAGCATGTATGAAGTAGCCCGCTATATTGGGGCAAAGGCCCGACAAATTCAAGAACAGGACCGGCCCTGGCTGGAGAAAGACGGAATTGATTTTACCTGCTCTTTCTTGTTAGGTGGGCAAATCAAAGGTGAAGAACCATCCCTGTTTTTGATCTACAGTCAGGGCAACTGCATCCAGGCATCCAGGGATACTCCCTTTCTGCAAATTGGCGAAACCAAGTATGGCAAACCCATTCTTGATCGCATTCTGGACTTTGATACTCCTCTGGAAGATGCCGCCAAGTGCGCTTTGCTCTCCATTGACTCCACAATGAAATCCAATATCTCTGTAGGGCCACCCATCAACCTGGTGATGTATGAAACCGGCACCTACAAAATTCGCTATGAATTGCGGCTCAAATTAGGAGCCCCCTACCTCCAAAAGATCCGCAATATGTGGGAAGTATCCCTTAAAGAAGCCTTCGACCGCATGCCCAATATTGACTGGGAGCATGACATGCAAACACTGGGTGATCCAGGTCTGGTCGATTGAAGAGATAGCTCCCACACGGGTACGGATCGACAGCGTTGCTGAATCTAGGGATGGAAAAAGGTGCTGGATGCTTGAAACTTCGTTTCAATTCATCCTGCTTTTCAGCAAAGCCCGGATCGACTCCCTTTCGGCGGGAAGCGAAGGCACGGGGACTGGAACCGGATGATTGCTACGGGTTAATACCCTGAATCACTAATTGATAGGACATCTCTGACCGGGCTCCTCCTGCCCGGTTGAATGAACCGGAAATGGGTCCGGCATAGCGATAAGAGGCACTGGCAACTAAGGCAACATGGCGATCAGTAACCGCTAATCCCTGAGTCGGGTCAAACCCTCGCCAGCCAGCACCAGGAAGGTAAACCTCTGCCCAGGCATGCAGGTGGAATTCGTGACTATCCGGGTCACCTTCATTATAACCTGTGACAAAGCGGGCTGCTAACCCGATTGCCCGACACACTTCCACAAATAATACCGCCAGATCACGGCAAGAGCCTGCCTGATTTGACCAAGTCACTCCCGGTGGAAAGGGATCCCCCGTTTCTCGGATTAATTGCTTGCAGTTCTCATAAATCCGTTGGTTCAGCAGAGTTAGAAAGAGTGCAGAGTTCCCTTCTGCCTGCTGGGCAATCTCCTGAGCCAATTGAATCGCCACCGGATCGATCGCGGCAGTATAACCAGGAAATTGAGCTACGAGATAGGGTTGAAGTTGTCCAAGTAGGGATGCCGGGTAGTCAATTGGCAGACTGAGTGCCCACGGTTCTAGCAGATAGTTGAAGGGATCGGTCTGATAAGTTTCTACCTGCGCAAGTACCTGCACGATTAAAGACTCTGCTGGCTCTGGTTTAAACCACACTTTGATAGTTGAATTGCCATCCAGATCAAGCACTTGAGACTGGTTCATTGGTTCTGGAGTGACTTGCAGAGAAAAGGATTGTAGGGTTTGATTGCCGTCGCTCCGAGGACGAAGCCGCACGACCTGGGGGTAGAGGATGACAGGCTGACTGTAACGATAGGTAGTGATGTGACTGATTTGATAACGCACAAGAGGGAGGTGGGGAAGGAGGTGGGGGGAGAGGAAGAAGGAGAAAGGAAGGAGGAGGGAGTAGGGAGAAGGGAGAAGGGCAACTCAAACCTTATCTAACCTATTCATCCACTCCTGTCGCCTGGGGCCTGGGGCCTGACCCTTTCCCTTGCTTCTCCTGATTAGCTGACGGCTTGCAGGGCAAAAAATGTCTCAAACATTTTATCGCCAACATCGTTCATGCGACTTTGCAAATTTTCGAGAAATTCGTGCAGGCCAGTATCAATAATGTCGTCAATGGTCAGGTAGTCGAGGTCAGTGCGGAGGCGGCCCATTGCCCGTTCAACGGAGGTTTGCCAGGCACCAACTGGGGTGCCTGTGATTTGATGGAGCGATCGCTCAGCTTGCATAATGCAAAACCGAATTGAGCGGGGAAACTCCTGATCCAAAATCAAAAACTCTGCTACAGAGTGGGGTGAAATTCGGTGTTGCCCGCGTTTGCGATACATTTCATAGGCACTGGCGGACTTCAACAAGGCCATCCATTGCAGTTCATCCAGCGTACTGCCTACATAGTTTACTGAGGGCAGCAGAATGAAATACTTCACATCCAGAATGCGAGCGGTTTTATCGGCCCGCTCCATTAGTCTGCCAATCTGCCCAAAGTGCCAGCCTTCATTGTGGGTCATCGTTGCATTCATCACCCCAGCAAACAGATGGCTGGCCATCTTCACTTCTTCGTAAAATTTGAGCACACTGGAGAGATCCTGAGGCGTCTTTGACTGAGCCGCTTCTGTCACCATCAGATAGAAAGAGTTAACATGCTGCCACATCTCAGAGGAAATAATCTCTCGTACTGATCGCGCGTTTTCCCGGGCAGACCGTAGACAGGAAAGAATGGAGTTGGGATAGTCTCCATCAAATGTGAGAAAGCGAATCACATTCTCGGCAGTGAATTCTCCATAGCGCTCTTGAAACAATGGCAGGTCTCCTGTTGTCAGCACAATTGGTTCCCATTGCTGAGAAACTCCGCTGGGCGAGTCCAACAGCAGGTTCAGGTTAACATCGACAAAGCGGGCGACATTTTCCGCCCGTTCAACATAGCGATTGAGCCAGTAGATAGAATCGGCAACGCGGCTGAGCATTGTTAGGTGTTAGGTGTTAGGTGTTGATTACGGCTCCCCTTCTCCATGCCCCCCTTTCCAACCCAGTAGTTGCCGGACTTAAGGCTATTGTCTACTGATCAGATTTACAAACAACCCACGTATCCTTACTTCCTCCACCCTGGGATGAATTGACAACCAGGGAGCCGCGTCGGAGGGCAACGCGGGTTAAACCACCTGGATTGACGTAGATTTCTTTGCCATAGAGGATGTACGGACGAAGATCCACATGGCAACCTTCAAAGTGATCATCAACCAGGGTGGGAACGCGGGAGAGGCAGAGAGTGGGTTGAGCGATGTAATTACGGGGAGCGGACTGGACACGTCTGGCAAACTCATCTCGCTGTTCCTGGGTCGCGTGGGGACCCACCAGCATGCCATACCCACCGGATTCGTTTGCTGCTTTGACAACGAGTTTGTCCAGGTTTGCTAGAACGTGGCTTTGCTGATCGGGTTCCCAGCAGAGATAGGTGGGGACATTCGATAGAATTGGGTCTTCATCGAGGTAGTAACGAATCATTTGGGGGACGTAGGCGTAGATTACCTTGTCGTCTGCCACACCCGTTCCCAGGGCATTGGCGATCGCCACCCTACCGGAGCAATACACATCCATCAACCCAGGCACTCCCAGCATTGAGTCTGAACGAAAGACCAGGGGATCAATAAAGTCATCATCAATGCGGCGGTAAATCACATCAACCCGCTGCAATCCCTTAGTCGTCCGCATCTGCAAGTAACCATCCTGAACCACCAGATCCCGTCCCTCCACCAGTTCCACACCCATCTGCTGAGCCAGGAAGGAGTGTTCAAAGTAGGCGGAATTGTAAATGCCGGGGGTGAGGACAACAACAGTGGGATCGGAAAGATAGGGTGGGGCCAGATTCAGTAGAGTTTCCAGCAGATGACTGGGGTAGTCTTCCACTGGCTGAATTTTCATCGTATTGAACACCAGCGGAAAGGTACTCTTCATCACCCGTCGATTTTCCAACACGTAGGAAACGCCGGATGGACAGCGCAGGTTGTCTTCCAGGACATACCACTGACCATCGCGATCGCGGACCAGATCAGTGCCCGTGATATGACACCAGATACCACCTGGCGGTTTTAACCCGATACAGGGCTTCAAGAATCCCGTTGCTGAGTAAATCAATTCGGTGGGAATAATGCCGTCACGCAGAATTTTCTGATCCCCGTAAATATCTCCAATGAATTGATTAAGGGCATAAATTCGCTGCTTCAGCCCCCTTTCAATGAACTCCCACTCTTCCGCCGAAACAATGCGGGGAATGATATCAAATGGAAAAATCCGCTCCGTTCCCTGACCGTCGTTGTATACGTTGAAGGTGACTCCCATTTTGAACATGGCAATCTGGGCAGCCTGTTGTCGCCGCTGAACCTCCTCGGCAGAGAGAGAATTGATGCGATTGATCAGGGGGATAGCCTCCGGGCGAGGTTGCCCCTTTGCAACGAAGAGTTCGTCGTAGAAATCTCCCGGTTCGTAATCGTTGAACTGCACAGCAACAAATTCAGTGTTTTTCACTACTGAATAAGGGGGAGACGAAGGATAAACTGTATCCTGTGATACCTTTTGTTTGTGAGGCGGTTGTTGCAGTGGCAATCATCCGCCCTTCAAAGCCATGGTGCACAATAAACCCCGTCATTCTTAAATCTTTCCGGAGAGTTGCTATAGCAGTAGTCATTGCGGGGGCGATCGAAGAATGCCTGAAAAAGTTCGGCACAGTTCTCTATTATTTTCTCTATTATTTACGCTCTGCGGTTCTACATCGGACTGTATATCAAACTGTATATCAAACCGATTGATGGGGAACCTCGTCAGTCTGCTCTGAACCGAGCCTCGCACCACCACCGATGCTGGGGCTGCTTTACGTCCAGTACAAAGACGCTGGTGATGACGCCGCCGACCGAACAATTGCTCTAAGTCGTTATTGGTTCTGGGCAAGGCTTTGATGTCATAGCAATGAAATAACCCAGGGGCTCACTGCGCGTGACTTCCAGGAAGTGGTCTATGCCAGAGGCTAAACGGGTGGTCTGTATAGGAGGTGAGTGCAGTATTTCTATAGCTTAGATCACGATAAAAGGCATGCAACAGTTCAACAAACAGAATGCATTTATAAATGCAGTGATGATTTAACCTAGCCAACCTGAGGTTAGATTATGGTCTGCTGCGTTTACAGACAGTCTGCACATCAATTCACGCAGTGACTTCTTCATGGCTGACTGTTGACTCCGTCTCCCTCAGGGCCTATGTTAGACGTGCTACCAACGAAATAACTTCTCAGCCAAACTCTTGTTCAATAATCCGCCAACGGATAGCGATCACCCCAGGTTCCAAACTCAGACGGCTAACAATTTGTTCTAAAAAAAGCGTCATTGCGTTCTTGAGTCACTAGTTCGGCTTCTACGCTGACTCGATCCGGGGTATCTTCCAAATCTTCGCTGTAGAGCGATCGCAACTGTAGGTTTCCACCTAACACTGATTGCAGAAGCAAAGCCCGAACATGCGCTTCATCCTGGGTGCGACAAACCACCTCACAGCGGTAACAAAGTTCTAATTCCGTACCCTTGAGGGGCTGTTGATTAATTCGGTATCCCAACGGACGCAGGATCAGGTTGGCTGCCAGCACTGCCACAGTACCGAACCCTGCCTGAAGTAAGAGTCCTGCGCCAGATAGTGATCCGATCATGGCGGCACACCACAACGTTGCCGCCGTGTTTAACCCGCGTACTGTCAGTCCTTCCCGCAAAATCACGCCGCCACCCAAGAAGCCAATGCCAGATACCACCTGGGCGGCAATTCGGGTCGGGCTGGAGTCCCCTGGAGTCAGCACCGAGAGCATGACAAACAAAGCCGCCCCGGTAGTGCTCAACAAGTAAGGATGCGTTGTAGTGGTGAACGAAGTACCCAATTGCCCCGACAGGGTTCTCGACCTTTTTAGAAAACGATAACGTTTTCCTGACTCAACGCGACACTCCTTGGCGCAACGTGCAGTTAAACCGTTCAATATCGCTGGTTTTGCCACT
>JAIMBL010000053.1 GCA_023511615.1 Leptolyngbyaceae cyanobacterium HOT.MB2.61 | reverse complement strand
CCCCTGCCCCCTGCCTCCTAACTCCTCCCTCTTCCCCTCCTTCCTTCTGCTCCCAGACCTTCCGCATCTGATACAGAAATCGGCGGGTGTCCGCAACCAGGTGTTGCCGTTGGGCAAAGGTGAGTTCTGAGTAGGTGGTAAACTGAGTACCGAGTTCCTGCCAGTGATGCTGATCGGTACTGGAAAGTTCGGCGGGTGGTTGGCTGAGGGCAAGGCTAAGAAATTCGCTGAAGCGGTGCTGTTTCCCTTCGATGTCGTTAAAGCCATGCTCTGCTTCGGCAGAGAGGGCTTTTTGCAGGCGAATCCAGTCCGGGGAAGACCCGGTAGTGGGTGATGGATGGGGAGTAGGTGCAGAGGCCGATTGGGAAATAGCCTCTGGCTGGGGATCGTTCATCGCTTTGTCCTATTCTTCGATCCAACTGGCACGCCAGGCATCCTGAGCTTCGGCGATCGCCCGTTCTCGTTGTTTTTTCTGATAGTCTCGCCCTAGGGTTTTGAGTTGGGCCTGAAGGCTACGAATACGAGTGCGGGCAGCATTGAGAGCGGGCTCCGAAAATTCAATTTCTGTCAGCCGCAGATGAATCGCCACAATATGCATCACCACCTGTCCACGGGATTCCTCCGCCCCTTCACTGCTGGCAGAATCATCACGAGTCGTTTCAATTAACAAGTTCATCAAGTTGGGAGTGCGCCCACCTATCTCAGCAGCATCGGCCTTAGCGGCTGCCTCCAAAATGGGTTCTGGCAACTTTGGCGGCAGAATGTTGGCCTGCCGCAGCAAGCGATTGGCTGCATGGGAAGCGGTTTGCAGTTCCTGGGCGATCGCTTGTTCCAGATCTTGTTGCCACTGCACCAGATGGATAGGAGCCAGTGGAGACTTCTGTGATTTTGGAGGTGCTGATTCAGGAACTGAGAGTCCGTGATTGACCGATGCCTCCGACAACGGAAGGGAATCTGGTAAAGCGGGAGCTTCCGTATCGGCAGGTACAACGACGGGATGTAGCTGGGCCAATAGTTCTTCCTGGGTCTGATAGGCCAGCCGCCGCAGGGTTTGTTGCAGTTCGTACCGCTGATCGTAGGAGAGGCTGAGAAAGCGTTCGGGATAACCTTGAGTACAGAGGTGGTAGCTGGCAAGGATCAACTGCTGGCGAACCGTTTGTCCTAGCAGATTCAGGTAATCGGTATAGGCGCTGTAAAACTCACTGGCAAGGGATGCGATCGCCCCATGCATTGCTGCAAGATCCTGTTCTATACGCTCCACTGAACCCACCATAGTCGTATCGAATAGACTGAATCAGAAATGATTCTAGCTCTTCCTTTCCGGCTCTCCTGAGAGTTTGGTGATAAGCGACGCTTATCACCAAAACAAAATCGATATTCCAGGGATTTTGTTTTAGATGAAAGAGTAGCTTGTGTTACTCTTTCACCGGCAAGCCAGGATAACTTCCTTTCCGATACGAGTTTGAATTACAGACCTATAAAAGGGCGAACGATGGGACTCGAACCCACGAATGGCGGAACCACAATCCGCTGCCTTAACCACTTGGCTACGCTCGCCATAGCATTTCAAATTATAGCATTTTGGATCAGGCTTGATCCAGGGAGTGCTGGGAGGAAGGGGAGTGGCTGCGGTTGGAAGAGGAAAGGTGCAGTTCACAAGATTTCTCGACCACTCCTTTGATACAATTCCCTTGGCGTAAGGTGGTGATGACGATGACTCTGGATGCAAATTCGTCGAGTATAGCAGGCGCTGATGCCGTAGATGAGGCAATCGCTCGCGGGATTGATTTTGATGGCACCCCCATTCCCCCTGCCAAGCTGGAACTGTACAAAAAGGTGATGGGCCTCGAAGCCGGGCGGCAACGGAGTGGGGTATCAAATACGATGCGATCGCGGATTGTGCGCATTGGGGCAAAGCACATTCCCCAGGATGAATTGAACCAGATGTTGATTGCAGCAGATTTTGCCCCTTTGAAGGATAAAGAGATTGCTTTTTACTACGGTGGCAAGTAGATTTTGCACCGTAGCTGAGAAGGAGGATGAATTGAAGCGAAGTTTCAAGCATCCAGCATTCTTTTCATCCCCAGATTCAGCAGCACCTGCCCCAGGAAAGAAGTCGGGGTTCTGGGTTGATGCTACCCACTCCTGGGGGGCGAGTAGAAAGTTTCCATGCCTAAACGTGCCCACACCCAGCGGGTGCGAATGAGTAGGGTGACGATCGCGATTGCCACCAGCAGAGCCGACATCAGTTTCTGAGCCAGGGTCCACTTCAACCCGCCCAGATAGCTGGAGCCAATCAAGAGGGCGTGGGCGATCGTCAGAACAAAAGCTGGAACCGTCAGTAAATGGATGACTCGCCAGAATTTACCCAACCTTTTCACCATCCAGTCAAAGCTGGTGAGGGCGGCTGGCAGCATCAGCAACAGGGCGGCTGTTCCCAACCAGATGGCAATCTGGTGAATGGGTAGCATGAACGAGAGCGCTTCCGGGTTCCAGTTAATCGTGTGGTCTACCATGTGGAGAGTGTGGGCCACTGCGAGGACAAAGGCTCCCACTCCCAGCGCACGGCGATATTGCAACGGCTGTGCCCAAAGGCGACTGATGGGACGGGCAATCAGTGCCATGACCAGACAAATCAGTGCCCCATGCCCGGTAAAGTCCACCATGGCATCGGTGCGCAGCAGAGTCAGGATACCGATCGCCAGCGTTACCCACCCCCCCAGGCGAAATAGTTGACTGCGCCGGTCTGCACTTAAACCGGAGCTAAACAGGCCAATACCCAGCATGGAGGGCATGGTTCCCAGGCCAAAGGCCAGCATGGTGGCAGTTCCGTGCCAGAGATTGCCCGTTTCAGCCGCCTTGATCTGAGCGGCGTAGAGAAATCCGCAGGGAATCAGCCCCCAGACCATCCCCAACAGGGCAGGCGTCCACCAGCAGGACTGGAGGGAGAGCTTCATCATCGCTACACTCAAACGCTGGTGCCATCCTCCCTGCAAAAGGGGATGCAGAAACGGAATCCGGGGCAACCCCTGGGGCGTGATTTGGGCCAGCCCCATCCAGATCAGGAGGCAGCCCGTGAGAATGGTGAGCCCCCGCCGCAGGAAGCTGTCAATTCCGGCAAGCTGCCCCCCGGCAATTAGAACAGAGCCGATCGCACCAATTCCCGCACCAACAAGGGCATAGCTGGCAATTCGTCCTAAATTCAACAGCCCGTGGAAGGAAAGTTGCTGTCTCCAGTTGGGTGCCGCCTGGGACTGGGAAGTCAGGGAAAAGGCAACGGTCAATGGGCCACACATCCCGATGCAATGACCAAAACTTCCTAAAAATCCCAATGCCATCACAAGCAACAAGTCCAGCATGGTGAGGTGATGTCAGATTTCTAGCATTTGCAGTTGGTACAGACTGGCGTATAGCCCACCCTGGGCCAGCAACTCTTCGTGATTGCCCGATTCAACCAGTTGACCCCGTTTGAGCACCAGGATGCGATCGCAATTCCGAATTGTGGATAACCGATGGGCAATAATAATCGCTGTTCGTCCCTCCAGCAAGCGGTCAAGGGCTTCCTGAATCAGGGCTTCCGTGCCCACATCCAGGCTGGCCGTGGCTTCATCCAGGACCAGAATGCGGGGGTTGCGAATGGCAGCACGGGCAAAGGCTAACAGTTGTTTCTGCCCGCCAGAAAGATTGGTGCCCCGTTCCCGCAGAGGAGTATCGTACCCCTGGGGCAGTTGTTCAATCAGGCGATCAACGTTGGTGCTGCGAGCCGCGGCCTGAATTTCTGCAAACGAGTAAGTTTCTCCCAACGTAATATTACTTTTCACATCCCCAGCAAACACAAAACCATCTTGCAGAATCACTCCCACATGGCGACGCAGCTCTGTTTGGGGAAGTTCGCGAATGTCGATGCCATCGACTAGGATGCGTCCTTCAGAAGCTTCGTAAAGGCGGCTGAGGAGGCGGATAATTGAACTTTTACCTGCCCCTGTGGGACCCACCAGTGCCACCTTTTCGCCAGGACGGATGACGAAGTTCAGGTCTTTGAGGACGTACTCATCAGGTTTGTACCCAAACCAGACATGCTCAAAGCGAATTTCGCCTGTGGCGGCACTAGTATGGGGTGAAAGGGATTGGGGATTCTCCGCATCCCGAATCTCGACGGGTTCATTCAAAATATCGCTGACCCGTTCAATGGAAGTCAGTCCTGCCTGGATGGCAGTGAATTTTTCGGCAAATTGCCGCAACGGGTCAAACAAACGCTGGGCAAACAGGATAAACTCTGCTAACCGCCCAAAGGTGAGTGCACCGTTCAGGATGAGGTTGCCACCCAGCCAGAGGACGCCTGCGATCGCCACCAGCGAAATCCATTCCAGCGTGGCTGAAATGGCCGAATCATGAAAGATCGTGCGGTCAACCTCTTTGATATAGCGGCGGTTGATTCTGCGGAAAAGGTCGGCATTGAAGGCTTCGCGACGAAACAATTGCACCACAGCAATGCCCACAATGTTTTCTTGCAGCATCGAGTTCAGCGCAGAAAGCTCATCCCTGGCCCGGTAATTTGCCTTGCGGTACTGGTTCTGAAAGTAAATAATCAGCACCGTCACCGGCACCAGCATCACCACTAGCATCAATGCCAGTTGCCACTGTTGCAGAAACATGAGGACGATCAGTACCAAAATGGAGAACAAATCGCCCAGAATGCCGATCGCCCCGGTCGAAAACACATCTCCCATGGCTTCTACATCGCTGGTGAGACGGGTAATCAACCGGCCTACAGGAGTGCGATCAAAAAAGCGCATCGCCAGGGACAAGACATGGTGAAACAGGTCATCCCGAATGTCAGCAGTAATCTGTTGCCCCACCTTTTGCACCAGAAATCCCTGCCAGGCATCGAGTAGCGATCCCACCAGTAATGTGACCAGCAACAACCCCGCCAGCAAATTAATTCCCGTCGATAGGGGAAGGTTGCGCAAAAACTCCCAGGCTGTCGGTTCCTGCCTAATTAGGGAAACCGCCTGCCCAATCAAAATGGGTTGCACCGCCCCCGCAATGGAAGCTGGAACCAGCAGCAGCATCGAAAGCGCAAACAGGCGACGATGGCGCAGTCCGTAGGGAATCAACCGGGAAAACAATCGCCAGTCGGTTTCCCGGATAGGGCGCTTGCTGGACGTTTCGGAGAGATAGGAATCAGCCATGGGGATGCAAACATGCAACGGAAAAAGGGACGTTTCCCAACTGTAGCGTTAATGATGTTGCAAATGGTTGCAATCCCCGGAAAAAGGTACCCATTGGGGTAATTGAATAGAGTATCCAGCGTTTCTCAAAATATAGCTGTCCCCAGGTTGCTCAGGACACTGGATTTGAGGAGATGTGGGCTGCTTCGCCCCCAGCCAGGGCTTCCACCTCCTGCACCCTGTCCTAAGTCTGGTGGCTATGGCCGTAACACGAACCGCCCATCATTGCTTACATTCAGGTCTACCTAGTGGGGGAAGCGAGCCAATGTCCAGATTGACGTTAACCAGAATCTCACGAAATCAATTCGTGACCCAAAATCCATTTTTACAGGGGGATATCGTTGTTAAGTTTGGAGAACAGATCATTTGGGGCCCCTTTACCGTACCGCCAGGCGGCAGCATCGACTTGCCTTCTCCATTACCGGAGGTGCCCATCCCAACTCCATCCGGCCCTTTTATTGCGCCAGGCTTCCTGGAAATTGCTCAACGGTTGACTGATCCAGAGACTGGGATATTCTATGATTTCCCTGTCTTTTTTGACGTTTCGCCGATTCCAGCCATACCGCTGGGGCCAGGACCATCACCCCGTACCCTCACCAGTTGGGACGACGATACGGTTTATACCGTCAATTACGAATTGATTCCGGATGGACAACTGGGGGCAGCGGGAACTGTATTGCTGGCTTTGGTGGGGGGAGTGACAATTGCCCTCATTGTCTTCGTCAGAACTCTTGTGCAACTGGTGGTGGGTTTCTTCAGAAGTTTGCCCTACGTGCTGGGTTTCCGGCCCCAGCGATCGCCGAACGTCATTAACCAGAACACTAAACGTGACGATCTTAAAGATCTTAAATAAAAGCCCCACCTGGCGTTGCTGAAAATGATACCCCGCAACGCTGCTATGCCTGAGCCGGGCTTGGCGTTGCTGAAAAGCAGTATGAATCGAAACGAAGTTTCGAGCATACTGCATCCATTTCACACGCGGATTCAGCAATGCCCCGGGCTTGATGATTTTGAGGGCGCATTTACCAGAGCAAACCCTACCAGCCTGAAAGTCATGAAGCCATACAGGTGCATACTTCGGATTTTCCCCTTTTTTTCCCTGGCGAGTGTGTCTCTCTTTGCTACAGCAGATGCCCAGGCACAACTCGTCCAACCGAATGGATTGGGAACAGTGGTGAACACAATTCCTAATCCGGGGGGAGGAAACACATTTGAGATTACGGGTGGTACCACCGTTGGCAGAAATCTATTTCACAGCTTTAGCCAGTTCAGTGTCCCCGAAAGAAGCATTGCCGATTTTCGAAATGAGGTGAATGCAGCAAACATCCTGGCCCGCGTCACGGATGGCCGATCCGACATTGCAGGCATGATCCGCTCCACCAGCAATGCCAATCTCTTTCTAATGAACCCGCGTGGCATTGTGTTTGGCCCCGGTGCCCAGTTGGATATTCGGGGTTCTTTTGTGGCAACGACGGCAACCGCCATTCAGTTTCCCGCCGCAGAGTTTTCTACAACTTCAACGGTGGAGTCCACCAACCCTCTGCTGAGTGTCAATCCCTCAGCTTTGTTCTTCAACCAAGTGGCGGCTGCGATCGAGAATTACTCCACAGCTTCGGCGGGAACCGTGATCGCCCGTGTTTCTGGTTCCCCGATTCCGGTCGCCTTAAGGGGCTTACGGGTGGCCAATGGCAGGAACCTGTTGCTGGTTGGGGGAGATATCATTCTGGATGGAGGACGGCTGAATGCTGTTCAGGGACGGGTGGACATTGCCGGAGTGATGGGTGGAAGTCCGGGCAACAATACCGTCGCTTTAGGTTTAGACAGCAACAATAATCCGTTTCTGAGCCAGGTTCCCATTGCTAGTGGACGAGCGAATGTGTCGCTGAGCAAGCAGGCCCAGATTAACGCTGCTTTTAGCAATGCTGTGCTGGGGGGAAATGTGGCGATCGCTGCCCGCGACCTTTCGTTAGCTAACAGTGCCATCTTTACAGGCACCACAGGCAGAGAAGTGGGGGGCAACATCCAGCTTAATGCTCAATCTATTACCCTCAACCAGTCGAGATTGGTAACATCTACAACTGGCGAAGGGCGCTCTGGCGATGTCAGGTTGGAAGCGCAGGATAGGATTTCCGTGTTGAATGGTAGCCAGATTTCCAATGAAACTCGCCGTTTGGGCAGTGCGACCCAGGTTGGCAATGCCGGGAATACCGTCCTCCAGTCTGGAAATGCCATCATTCTAGACCAAAGTTCCCTTTCCAACAGTACCGCCGGACCGGGACAGGGCGGCTCGATTGAGGTCAGAACTGGAACCCTCATGCTGAAGGGCAGTCCAGAGCGGATTGCCAGTATCAATGCTGGAACAACGGGGGCAGGAGACGCTGGAAAAATTCTGGTGGAGGCGAATTCGGTCAGCTTGGAGCAGGGGAGTTTGTCTACAGCGGCCCAACTTTCCCAGGGGGAGTTAGGGGCAAGCGGCAACATTGAGATTCGCACAGGATCGCTGGCTATCAGTGGCGATCGCGCTGGACTCTTTACCTCCAACACGGGCAACAAACCTGCCGGAGACATTATCCTGCGGACGGGCAACCTGTCTCTCACCCACAATAGCCAGCTTTCCAGCGAAACCCGGGGGGCGGGGCGGGGCGGCAATATCGAGATTGAGGCAAAAACCGTTTCCGTCAGCGACAGCTTTTTACTGGCTACAACCCGTGGAGCCGGAACCGCAGGCAACCTTGAAATTAAGGATGCAGATGCAATTACGGTTGTGCGGATGAATCCGGACCCAGATGTACTCCGATCTCTGGAAGTTCTTTCCAGCGGGCTTTTCGTCAGCAGTGTTGCAAATGGCAGCACGGGGACTCTTTCCATTCAAACCAGACAACTCCAGGTACAGGGAGGGGCGCGTATTTCTGCTTCTACAACTGGCCCAGGGCAGGGAGGGACATTACTTGTCAATGCTTCCGACTCGGTAGAACTGGTAGGAAAAGCAACTGGTGGACCTTTCGGGGCGATCAACTCCCCCAGCGGCTTGTTTACCGAAACCTTTGCCAGTGGAGCGGCAGGGAGTTTGACCGTGACTACTCCCCGCTTGCTCATCCGGGATAGGGCGCAAATTTCAGCATCCACATCCGCGACGGGAAATCCGGGCAACATCTTGGTGACAGGTGCAGATTCTGTTTCCCTCTCCAATGGTTCGATTTCGTCAACGGTCAATCCGACTGCCGTTCTCAACCTGGAGGCAGAACAACTGGGCAACATCACCATTCAAACTCGCAATCTGTTTTTGGAGAATAAGGCTCAACTGAGTGCCAGCACCTCCGGGCAGGGGAATGCGGGCAATATCCTGGTTCAGGCAACGGAGACTACGGCGCTTAACCATAGTTCCATTTCCACCGCCGTTAACGCGGGGGCGATTGGGCGAGGCGGCAATATTGATATTCAAACCCGAATGTTCGCTTTAGGCGATCGCGCCCAGGTGAGTGCCAGTACGGAGGGTCAGGGCAATGCAGGCAATGTTCGGGTAACCGCTACTAACTTTGAAGCGACCCAGGGCAGCCAGGTGCGAACATCAACGGCCAGCGATTGGGATGCGGGCAATATTCATCTCCAGGTGGTCGATTCAGTGACTCTGGCTGGCAGAGAGACGGGTCTTTTCGCCAACACCGTTCTTGGTTCGAGCGGCAATGGTGGCAGCATTTTCATCGATCCCAAAATCGTAACTGTCCGGGATGGGGCCAGGATTGTAGTGAATAGCGAAGGCAGCGGAACCGGGGGCAGCATCGATCTCCAGGCCGACCGGCTTGTGCTGGATAACGGAGAAATCTCCGCTCAAACTGCCAGCAACAATGGCGGCGACATCACTCTCCAACTGCAAGACTTACTGCTGTTGCGCCGCGATAGTCAGATCTCCACTACCGCAGGGACAGCTCAGGCCGGGGGGAATGGCGGCAACATCCGCATCAATGCTCCCTTTGTCATTGCCGTTCGGGCTGAGAACAGTGACATTACCGCCAATGCTTTCACGGGTACGGGTGGCAGAGTGACCATCACCACCCAGGGTATTTTTGGCATTAAACCCCGCGATCGCCTCACTCCCCTGAGTGATATCACCGCTAGTTCTGAGTTTGGCATTGCTGGGATTGTCACCATCAACACCCCAGACGTTGACCCCAGCCGGGGACTGACTGAACTGCCAGCGAACCTAGTAGATGCCTCGAATCAGATTGCCCAGGGATGTGGACCCAATGAGCGTCAGGCCGCCAGTTCCTTTGTCGTCACTGGGCGGGGAGGATTGCCACCCAGTCCAATGGCTCCCCTGAGCAATGAGGCGATTCAAACTGAGTGGGTGATGGTGAGGGGGGAGCAGGCAACGGGCGACAGGCGGGAGGCGACGAGGATAGAAGGAAAACGTACAACGGGGAAAAGTTCGCAGGCTGCACCTCCAGCTGCGCCCATTGTCGAAGCGCAGGGGTGGGTGAAGGATGGCAATGGGGAAGTTGTTCTTTTTGCGACGACTCCAGCAGTTCAGTCCCAGGCCGGACCATTTTCGCAGACGCACTGCCCGGTTCCAGCTAAATAATCGGGTGGCAGGTGGAGCGATCGCCACTACAATGAACCCATCTATAACTCTCTTGCAGTGGGAAATATCGTTTGATGGGTGCTGTACACACTCCAGCCCAAAACCAGCGATTACTTAAAGCGAACCCAGGGTTTGCCAGCAGGAGTTCTTCTGGTTCCGTCTTTTCGCCGCTTTGGGTTGGCGTAGCTCTGCTGATGGCAACCTTGTTCGCTTCATCTGCACGGGCCCAGGTGGCTCCTCCCCAGTTACCCCAGGAGCGCATCCGAATCGACAATCCGCTTCAACGTGAACCTCAACCGCCATCCATTCAACCCCAGCCAGAACCGACCCCTCCAGCCCCTCTACCACCTCCGGAGCAGCTTCTTCCGGCTCCAACCCTCCCCTCCCCAACTCCAGAAACGCCTCCGGGCGAAATTCCCCAAACCATTACCGTTGAGCGGTTTCAGGTAACGGGTAGTACGGTTTTTAGTCAGGCAGACTTTGAGCGGGTTACGGCTCCCTATACCCAACGTCCCATCACCGTTGCCGAGTTATTCCAGGCGCGATCGGCCGTCACTCAACTTTATATTGACAATGGCTACATTACTTCAGGAGCCTACATTCCACCCCAGCGGTTGCAGGCAGGTGTGGTGGAAATTCGCGTGGTTGAAGGTAGCCTGGAATCGATTCAGGTAACCGGGACGCGCCGCCTGAAACCCAGCTATATCCAATCCCGGCTGGAGATTGCGACCCGTAAACCGCTGAACCGCGATCGCCTTCTGGAAGCCCTGCAACTGTTGCAATTGAATCCGTTGATTCAGTCGATTTCGGCAGAACTGTCGGCGGGTACGCGCCCTGGAGAGAGCCTGCTGGAGGTCCGGATGACGGAGGCAGACACCTTTAATGCCCAAATTCTGCTGAATAACGGGCGGGTGCCCAGTGTGGGAACTTTTCAGCGGCAAATTCAACTGAGCGAGGCCAACCTTTTGGGGTTTGGCGATAGTCTGACCGGGTCATTTTCCAACACCGATGGCAGCAATGCCTTTGATTTTAGCTATGTCTTTCCGGTGAATGCCCGCAACGGCACCCTCCGTTTCAGCACGGGAATTTCCTACAACCGGGTGATTGAAGAACCCTTCGACATTCTGGATATCGAATCGAGATCTCGCTATCTGGAACTGAGCTTCCGCCAACCAATTTTGCAAACTCCCACGCGGGAAGTGGCCCTGGGACTGACCCTCACCCATCAACAGAGCCAGGCCAGCCTGTTAGATGGGGAAATTCCCTTTCCAGGGGCAGGGGCAGACAACGAAGGGCGGACTCGTCTGGCAGCGCTACGATTCTTTCAGGAAGCCACCTGGCGCAGTAATATTGAGGTAATTGCGCTGCGATCGCAGTTCAGCGTCGGGATCAGTGCCCTAGGTTCCACCATTAACGAGGAGCCACCCGACAGCCGCTTTTTTGCCTGGCGGGGACAGGCCCAGTGGGTGCGGTTGTTAGCTCCCGATACACTGCTGCTGCTGCGGGGCGACGTGCAACTGTCCGATCGCGCCCTGTTGCCATTCGAGCAATTTTCCATCGGAGGCATCGATAGTGTGCGGGGCTACCGTCAGGACGCTCTGCTAACCGACAGCGGCGTGTTTGCCTCGGCGGAAGTCCGCATCCCGATTCTACGCCTGCCCCAAATTAACGGTCTGTTACAAATTGCACCGTTCTTTGATATCGGCAGCGGCTGGAACCGTTCTGGCTTTGCCGACCCCGACCCCAGTTTTGTCGCGTCTCTGGGGGTTGGGCTACGATTTCAGATTCGCGATCGCCTCACCATCCGCTTCGATTGGGGCATTCCTCTGGTTGATTTTCCCGGAGAGATGGACACCTTGCAGGAAAAAGGTTTGTACTTCTCAATTATTGGCACCTTCTTCTGATCGGCAACGAGATAACCAATCAGGGATTACCCTCCCCCCAAGGCTGTTCCAGAAATGGGGCTTTGGCCCCTTGAAACCCTGATGCCCTCGACCTCCTTTTCAAAATTGCCACCCAAAAATTGACAAACCCTCCCCCCTCCCCCGACCCCTGCCATATGTATCCCTCCCTCATCGCTACAACGCTTCTGGTCTGCATCGTTAGTTCGCCCTGCCTGGCAAAAGCAGCAACGATCCAATCCACCCCCACCCCTCTCTCCCTCCGTTCTTCCCAAAACCCACTGGAACAGGGAAAAGCCCTCTACGATGCCGGTCGATTTGCAGACGCGGTAAAGCTCTTGCAGCAGGCCGTACAGGATTATCGATCGCAGGGCGACCCTCTTCGGCAGGCCGCAACCCTGAGCAACCTTTCCCTCGCCTATCAGCAGTTGGGAGCCTGGCCGGAAGCCAGACAGTCGATTGAGGAAAGTTTGGGTTTGCTCAAACAACAGGCAGCCAGCAACGAGCAACAGAGGTTACTGGCACAAACATTGGATATCCAGGGGCGGTTGCAGTTGAGCATGGGGCAAACCGAAGCAGCACTGGCAACCTGGCAGCAGGCCGCCGAGTTTCACACCTGGGTAGGAGACCGGGCAGGTGAAACGCGTAGCCGTTTGAATCAGGCCCAGGCGTGGCAGGCAATGGGGTTTTATCGCCGATCACTCGATACGCTCATAGAACTCAACCAAACCCTGCAACCCCAGCCCAATTCCCTGGTCAAGGCCGTGGGGCTGCGATCGCTGGGTGATGCCCTCCAGGTAGTTGGTGACCTGGAGCAGTCCCGTCAGGTTTTGCAGCAGAGTCTGGCGATCGCCCGCCAGCTCAATTCTGCTACGGAAGAAAGTGCGGCTCTGTTTAGCCTGGGCAATACCGCCCGGGCCCAGCAGCAGCCCCAGCAGGCACAGGAGTTTTACAAACAGGCGGCCCAGCGTTCCCCCTCGCCCATTCTGCAAACCCAGGCGCGGCTCAACTGGCTCAGTTTGCTGGTGGAAATGGGTCAGCGAGCCGAGGCAGAAACGCTCCTACCCCACGTCTGGATGCAGGTTGAAGCCCTTCCGCCCAGCCGACCTGCGATTGATGCCCGTATCAATCTGGTGCAAACCGTAACGAGGGGGTGGAGGTCGAAAACCAATTCGCCACTGACGCCCCAGAAACTGGCGCAGAGTCTGGCATTAGCGGTTCAGCAGGCCCAGAGCCTGGGCGATCGCCGGGCAGAATCCTTTGCCCTGGGAAGCCTGGGGGGAATCTATGAGCAGAATCGTCAGTGGGCAGAGGCCCAACGTTTGACTGAACAGGCATTGCTGTTGGCGCAATCAATCAATGCGACCGATATTTCCTACCGCTGGCAGTGGCAACTGGGACGTTTACTGAAGCAGCAAAATTCCATCCCAGGGGCGATCGCTGCCTACGAAGCCGCCGTCAACACCCTCCAGTCCCTCCGCAGCGACCTGGTAGCCGTCAATCGGGATGTGCAATTTACCTTTCGAGATAGCGTTGAGCCCGTCTATCGGCAAACCGTTGAGCTGTTACTGTTCCAGGGGAAGCCTCCCAGTCCGCACAACCTGGACAAAGCCCGCCGTTTGATTGAGTCGCTCCAGCTTGCCGAACTGGATAATTTCTTCCGGGAAGCCTGTCTGAACGCCCAGCCAGTTTTATTGGATCAGGTGGTTGATCGGGAGAATCCTACGGCTGCTATCTTCTACCCCATCATTCTGGAAAACCAACTGGCGGTGATTTTGAAAGTCCCCAACCAGCCGCTGCGCTATCACGCGATTCCACTGCCACAGGCAGAGGTAGAACGGGTTCTGGCCCGGCTGCAACAGGTGATTAAAGAACCGGATGCAGCGAGGGAGTTGAGATTGCTTTCCCAGCAGGTCTACCGCTGGCTGATTCAACCCGTAGAAGCGGATTTGCAGCAAAGCCAGGTCAACACGCTGGTTTTTGTCCTGGATGGACTACTGCGCAACATTCCGATGGCCGCGCTTTACGACGGCAAACAATACCTGGTCGAAAAATACGCCGTTGCGCTCAGCCCCGGCCTGCAACTGTTTGCCCCCCACCCCCTGGCCCAGACTCAACTCAACGCCCTCACCGCCGGACTGACTCAACCTCCCCCCGCCTATGGTCAGTTTGCCCCCCTGCCCGAAGTCAAAGCCGAACTGAGTCTGATCCAGCAGGCAGGACTCTCCACCACCCAACTCCTAGATCAAACCTTTACCCAGACTGCTTTAGAACAACAGGTCAATGCCCTGCCTTTCAAAGTTGTCCACCTTGCCACTCACGGTCAGTTCAGTTCCCAGGCAAAGGACACCTTTATCCTGGCCGCCGATGGCCCTATCAACGTCAGCCAGCTCGACCGTATTCTTCGCAGCCGCACTCAAACTCCCGCTGAAGCCATTGAGCTACTGGTTCTCAGTGCCTGTCAGACCGCCGCTGGCGATAACCGGGCCGCGCTTGGTCTGACGGGTGTAGCTGTACGGGCGGGCGCACGCAGCACCCTGGCCTCCCTCTGGCAGATTGACGATCGCTCCACCGCCCTCTTCATCGGAGAGTTTTACCGGGAACTGGCAACGGCAAAAGTTACCAAAGCCGAAGCCCTCCGCCGTGCCCAATTGACCCTGCTTAAGCAGCATCCCAACTACAGTCGCCCCGGTTACTGGGCTCCCTACGTTCTGGTTGGCAACTGGCTGTAAAAACGACATCACACTACCACAATGTAAGGGGAGGCGATCGCAGTGGCTTTCCCTGCCCGGACAAGGGCCTGATAGACCATCGCCGACACCTCTGCCCTGGTGGCTTCCTGCAGAGGTTTCATCTGTCGCACATCGGGATAGCTGACGACCAATCGCTGTTGGGTTGCGGTGGCGATCGCATTACGGGCGTTTTGGGGAATGCTGTCGCGATCGCTGTAAACATTCAGTACGCTCACCTCGGCAGCAGGCAGCCCCAGCCCACTGACCAGGGAAAGTAAAATCTGAAGCCTGAGAACATTTTGATCCGGTTTGAAGGTGCCATCCGGGAAACCAGAAATAAAGCCTCCCCGATATGCCTGTTCAATCGCAGCCTTTGCCCAAAAATTGGCAGGAACGTCTGGAAAGGTAATGGCGTCTCGCCTGGGGGGTGGGTTAAATGCCTTTGCGATAATCGCCGCGTACTGAGCCCGATTGATGCTGGTTTCAGGGCGAAACGTGCCATCCTCAAACCCGCGAATCAAATTCTGGCCAGCCAGCCCCAAAATAAAGTCTGCTGCCCAATGCCCCTGAATGTCAGTAAAAACAGGAGCCACAGTATCCGCAGCGACGATGTAGGGCGAGGGAATGGCCGGTGCCCGGTTTTGCAACACCAGGGCCTGGTAAATGAGGGCCACCACCTCTCCCCGTTTAATTTCCCGCATGGGTTCCAGTTGCCGCACATTGGGATAGTTGACAATCATGCGCCGCTGGGTGGCGGTAGCAATTTTATCGGTGGCGTAGCTGGGGATCTGGGCGCGATCGCTATAAAAGCTGAGGGCATCCAGCACCCCTCCCGTCAACCCCAGACCATTCACTAACGACACCATCGCCTGCACCCGCGTCAGATTCTGATTGGGGCGAAAAGTGCCATCCGGGAACCCGGACAAAAAGCCCATCTGAGCCGCCTTCTGGATAGCACCGTAGGCCCAAAAGTTACCCGGCACATCGGAAAAATTAGCCGCGGGTTGCTTGGCAGGCAGGTCAAAGGCTTTGGCAAGAATTGCCGCATACTGGGCGCGGGTAAGCTGGGCCTCCGGTCGAAAGGTGCCATCTTCAAATCCCCGGATGAATTCCCGACTGACCAGACCCTGAATAAAACCTGCTGCCCAGTGCCCCTGGGTATCACTAAACCCGGAAGGAAAGGGCGTGGGAGTAGGAGTGGGGGCAGGCGTCGGAACAGGAGTTGGCGCAGGGGTGGGAACGGGCGTGGGAATGGGGGGTGGGATCTCGCTGGCAGCAAAGTCAACAGGCCCCTGCACCCGGACTGGATTCAGTTGATTGCCCACAGAAAGAATCGTCAGTGGGGTAGTATTTTGCAGGTCAAATTCCCCATTGTCGCGAAAGATATTGCCACCAGGGTCCTGACTTTTGCCCAGATCAGGCAGGGCGTTTTCGGTCACAACCAGTCCCACTTCGGTATTCTTTTCCACCAGGTTTCCCCGCAAGACGGGTTTACACTGTCGGTTAATCACAATCCCCGAACGATTTTCAATAATGCGGTTGTCAGCAATCAGGGGAGCCGCATCGTCACTGATGGCAAACCCAAACCCCGTCTTCTGGCAAACGTTACGCCGCCACTCCCCCTTACTGTTGCGGACGATGGTAAATCCGGTGGAGGCGTTTTGAATCGCAACATTATCTACAACCGCCGGATTGGCGTTACCTGTTGCAAACACACCTTCCCGCTTGTTGTTGATGAAGGTGTTGTGGGCGATCGTTGGATTGGTTGACTCAACCCAAACCGCCGTTCCCCGAATCTCCGAGTTGGTGACGGTTACTCCCCGCAGTTGGGCATTGTTTTCCAGCCGAAACGTCACATTTTGACTGGCAAAGGTGGGACTGACAAACTTACCGCTCCCCGTCACCACAATGCCGTTTCCCTTGCTTGCTTCGTTTCCCAGAACCACCACCCCATTGGGAATGACCAGGGGAAACACTTCTCCTGTTGCGGCACTGTAAGTTCCCGGTGCAAGCTGAATCGTTGTTCCCGCCCTGGCCTGCTGAAGAGCGCGAGTAATCGTTTTGAAAGGAGCGGCCTGAGTCCCGCTACTGCCGTCATTTCCGGTTGTGGGATTGACATAGAGGATGGTTGAAGTTGATTGCACCATGATTTGGGAATTAGGAGAAGAAAAGGTTGGGGAGGGGTTAGAGGAGAGGGGCTAGGGTTTATGCAAACCTTACTTTGAGGGTGTTCTGGAAACGGCCCTGACTCCCTTTCCAGATCGCTTCCAGATCGCCACGAAAAATTGACAAACTCTGCACTTCATGGCCCACGTCGGCACTTTAACCTCCAAGTTTCTGACAAAATGCGTAAGTCCTGGAGTTGTTCGCCTTTCATTTTGCCCCTGCTCCTCTGGGCTCCCAGATGTTGATTATTGCCCTCAATTTGGATATTGAAGATGTTGTGTTGCATTCGTTGACAATTTCTTCAGGGCATCGGTTTCCCGACATTGCTGAGAAGCAGTGTGAATCGAAATGGAACTTCCCGCATACAACATCTTCGCTTGCTCTTTCTTTATCGCTTGACTCAACTGCTTCATATTGCACTCACCAGGAAAACGATGCAATGCTCAGACTGTTAGCGATCGCACCCCTGTCGAAATATTGAGCAATGAACTGGGCGTTGGAACAGCAGTGGAGATTCAAGCTAAACAAGTTTTGATTGATGAACGTCGAGGTCGGCCAGTCGCAAGTAAGTTGAATCTCCCCTACACAGCTATCTTGGAAATTATTAGTCGAAGCGAAAAGACAACTCATTCAACCCTTCCCAACTACAATAGGAAGAACTGAGACGGCGGAGCGAGAATGCTAACAGTTGTGCTGATACTAAATGGTTTGATTGGGCTCGGCTGCCTGCTGGTTGCATGGCAACTTTGGCGACTGAAAGGCCAGCTTGCCCACACAGCAGATACTCTGACTGCCGTAGAACGGAAAGTTCACCGGGTGCTTTATCCTGCTCCAAAATATATTTCAATGGGGCAGTCGGGGACGCATCATTTGCGGCAGAGCTTGAAGGACAAGGAACTTCAGCTTCAACGAATCCAGCAGATGATGAAGCTTCTTAGCCTGGGGCGGATTTTCTGGCAACGTGTTTTTTTCCTGAGTCAAGCTTCTAAATCTGGGAAGAGACGAATCAGGAACCGTTGAGGCATCATGCGTCAAAATGGTGAGGTAGAGTGGAAAGTGTCACGCTGACCCATGGTAGATGGGATGGGGAGGGGAGATGTCGAATAATCGCTCTGGAGCATTCATTGGAGGCTTAATTGTAGGCGCTGCATTGGGTGCAATCGCAGGGATTCTGGCGGCTCCCCGCGCAGGTCGAGAAACCCGACAGTTACTCAGAAAATCTGCCGACGCCCTGCCAGAACTGGCAGAAGACCTGTCCAGTAGCGTTCAACTTCAGGCAGATCGTCTTTCGGAGTCGGCACTGCGCAACTGGGACAGTACGCTGATTCGGTTACGGGAAGCGATCGCCGCCGGGATTGAGGCGACCCAACGAGAACGTCAGGTTGTAGAAACTATGGAAGCCAAAGCTTCTTCTGAAGTAGATAAACCTGTCCACGATAATTTGATGTAGGCATTGAACGTAGGCATTTGCCGTGACCGATCCCCTCTTCTGGCTAGTACTGTCCCTGTTGTTTGTCACCGCCAGTCTGACGATTGTGCTGGCAGTGGCAATTCCGACGTTGAGAGAGTTGTCCCGCGCAGCCCGCAGTGCTGAGAAGTTATTTGACACTCTGCGGCGAGAGTTCCCGCCCACCCTGGAAGCCATTCGACTAACAGGGATGGAGATCAGTGACCTGACCGAAGATGTGAGCGAAGGGGTGCAGAGCGCTGGCAATGTGGTTAAACAAGTGGATGAAAGTCTGAGCAACGTTCGCAAGCAGGCACAAAAAGTTCAGTCGGGAACTCGCAGTGTCATGGTGGGTATCAGGGTGGCCTGGCGGACTTTTATGCGATCGCAAAAAACCTCCAGCCCACGCCTTTCTGTTGATCGCTTGCCCCCTCCCAGGCCCGAATTTGAAATTAGAAACGGCATGACCGCAGCCGAAGCCTACCCTGCCCAGAGGTCGCCCCAAAGCTTTTCTGCAGTTGAGGAATTAGAAGACTCGACACCTCGCCTGCAATCCAGTCCCCCCAGTGGAGGGAGCTCTGTTTCTATCCATGGCGATCGCTCCACTTCCAATCAACCGGAAGTGAGAGGTGAGGGATAGTTGTTCGTTGTTCGTTGTTAGAGGGCGGGGGGACTCCTGGTTGCCCTCTGCTAGGATCGGGAAAGCAAAGCAATGCGCTGGTGGGTACAGGCTCATGATCAAACTGAACCTGCTAGTAGCCAACAGCAGCAGCTATCAGCCAACAGTCCTCAGTCATTTTTTATCCCTCTGGCTCTAACCTATTGATTGGTTGTAAGTCTTGAGTGAAACAGTGTCAATTTTCTAGCCATCCATGTCTGAACTGACCCCAAATCTGGGAACCCCATCCGCCCTCCATGAACTTAACCAGGAACTGGATGAAGCTATCTTCAGTTTTGAGGATATCCAGGCGGAATTGAATTACCGACAGGCCCAGGGAGCACTGCGAGACCTGGTAGAAAACCTCGACCTGACTCCCCAGGAACGTCGTGGCCTCGAACCAGAAATTGGCGGCCTTGAATCTATGCTGGACAAGCTCGATCGCCAGGTCGTTCACATCGCTGTGTTTGGGATGGTGGGGCGGGGCAAATCTTCCCTGCTCAACGCGTTACTGGGGGATCAGGTATTTGAAACCGGGCCAATCCACGGGGTCACTCGCGTTTGTCAAAGTGCCAACTGGAAGATTACTCAAGAAGCGGTTCAAGGGATTCATCATCCCCTTCTGCGCGTCTCTCTGCCCAGTATTGGCAACTCCTCCATTGAACTGATTGATACCCCTGGTATTGATGAAGTCGATGGGGAAGCACGGGAAGCCCTGGCACGACAGATCGCTAAACAAGCCGATTTGATTCTGTTTCTCATTGCAGGCGACATGACGAAGGTAGAGCACCAGGCATTGTCAGAACTGCGGGAAGCCAGTAAGCCGATCCTGCTGGTATTCAACAAAATTGACCAGTATCCCGATGCTGATCGCCTCGCTATTTACCAAAAAATTCGCGATGAACGGGTGCGGGAACTGCTTTCCCCCGACGAAATTGTGATGGCTGCTGCCTCTCCTCTGGTTGCTAGAGCCGTTCGTCGTCCCGATGGGACCCTCTCCGCCCAGCTAAGTGTTGGCAGTCCCCAGATTGATGATTTGAAGCTGAAAATTCTAGAAATTCTGCACCGGGAAGGCAAATCACTGGTTGCCCTCAACTCCATGCTCTACGCTGATGAAGCCAATGAGCGTCTGGTGGAGCGCAAGATGCTGATCCGGGATCAGAGTGCCAATGGCATCATCTGGAATGGGGTGATGACAAAGGCTGTGGCGATCGCCCTCAACCCCATTACCGTCGTCGATGTCCTCAGCAGTGCAGTGATTGACGTAGCGATGATTCTGACCCTGTCGAAACTCTACGGGATTTCCATGAATCAACAGGGTGCGGTGAATCTGCTCCAAAAAATTGCCCTCTCCATGGGCGGAATTACAGCCAGCGAACTGATAGCAAACCTGGGTCTTAGTTCTCTTAAGACCCTGCTGGGTTTATCCGCCCCTGCGACCGGAGGGGTTTCCCTTGCTGCCTACGCCTCCGTTGCCCTGACTCAGGCCGGGGTTGCCGGAGTTTCTTCCTATGGAATTGGACAGGTGACAAAAGCCTACCTGGCAAATGGCGCGTCCTGGGGTCCAGATGGGCCAAAAGCCGTTGTCGCGCGGATTCTTGCCTCCTTAGATGAAGCCTCTATCCTCAACCGAATTAAGGATGAGCTGCGAGCCAAACTTGACCTGAGCCAGAGAGCACCCCGAACGGGAGTCCAGTAAGCATTGATACAGGACTGGGTATGATGAATAAAATCGGAAAAAGTCAACCTTCCCATGACTGATGACGAATTGAGACAACTGATTGCCTCTAATGCCAGAGCGATTCAGGCGGCAGCAGATGAGCGCTCCGAATTGCGACAGGTAATGCTTGATGCGGCGGATGAACGGGCGCAGCTACGGCAGGGAATGTTTGATCTGCAACAGGCAATCTTGAAATTGACTGAAATTCAGGGGGGAATTGCTAATCTTTTGAGCCGCTTGGATGAAGATCGGCCAACGATTTTGAGAAAACTCAACACGATTGAGAATAAAGTTGATCAGCTGCTAGAACGGCAGAACGACGATCGCTCATCCTGAATGCTCGAACTCTCCAATGAAGGATTGTCAACTTCCTCCTCCCCTGAAACCGGGTGATTGTCTGCATGTGATTGCTCCCAGTGGCACTTTGCGGGAGTTAGAAGCCTTTCAGAAAGGGATAGAAGTTTGGCGATCGCGCGGCTACCAGGTTGAACTGACTCCTGGCTTTCGCGATCGCTGGGGGTACCTGGCAGGCAACGACAACAATCGCCGCCAGCAGTTAATGATGGCCTTAAAGGATCCGGACTGTCGCGGTATCCTCTGTGCCCGTGGTGGCTACGGTGGGGCTCGCCTGCTGGAAAACTGGGAATGGCCCTGGTCTGCCCCTAAATGGTTGATTGGATTTTCCGATGTCACCAGTTTGCTGCTCAGCCTTTACCAGCAGAGGATCTCTGGCGTTCACGGTCCGCTGCTAACGACTCTGGCCGCAGAGCCCAACTGGTCGATTGACCGCCTGTTCAATTGGGTAGAAGGTCACCCACTGGAACCCCTGGAAGGAATCGGTTGGGGCGGCGGGCAGGCAGTGGGGCCACTGATTCCCATGAACCTGACGGTTGCAACCAACCTGCTGGCAACCCCAATTCAGCCTGAGTTTGCAGGTGCCATTCTTGCCTTTGAGGATGTGGGGGAAGCGCCCTACCGAATTGACCGGATGCTGACCCAGTGGCGACTGGGCGGATTCTTCAAACAGGTTAGGGGAATTGCCCTTGGTCGCTTCAGCCAGTGTGAGCCGCCCGCTAACATTCCCAGCTTTACGGTGGAGGAGGTTTTGCGCGATCGCCTTGGTAACCTGGGTATCCCGATTGTCTCTAATCTTCCCTTTGGTCACGATGGCGCCAACGCTGCACTACCCGTTGGTGTGCAAGTTGGGTTAGATGGAGATGCAGGCGTTTTGAGCTTTATGACAAGGAGTGGCGAATAGAAAACCAGCCTATCCAAAGCGATAGTGTTTCCTCACATCTTTCAAAATCTTCCAGGTGCAGGACATCCCTGCTGGAAAGGTTACCAGGTCACCTTTGCCCATCTGCACCGGGCTTCCCCCATCCGGGGTGACAATCACCTCTCCTTCCAGGAAATAGCAGGTTTCCTGATCCGCATAGGTCCAGGGAAACTCAGAGATTTCCTTTGACCAGGTTGGCCAGCGAAACACGCCCAATTGCTCAAGCGTCTCTTTGTTGGGCTGGCGTTCAATTCTAATTTCAACTGCAACTGGTTTCATAGGCTTCAAGCACTTCACTCATTACGCTGAAAAGTTTACCAGGGCACCTACGGCAGTAGCGAGGAGAAACACCTGTTGCCTGTTGCCCGTTGCCCGTCGCCTCCATCAAAATTCAGGGTAGCGATGTTCAAACTGAGAAAAGGCAGGCAGACTATGAAGCCGTGGGTATGTCAATACAGTGTTGGCGTTTGTCTTTTCCAGTCAGCAGGTCTTTGGTCATCCGGCAACAGCAGTCTGATTTGGGTCATGGTTTGGATTCCAAGGTTGTTTGGTTCTAAGCATGGCCCAACATTTGACCAGCAGTTTTCGTGCCAGAGCCACAATAGCAGTCTTCTCAGGAGTCGAGGTGCATAAATTAGTCGAAGAGATGCGACGTCTTCTATTCAACCAATTCCAGGCGAAGATGCTTTAGCTCAGGTCAGACGGCTGATTGAGCCATGAGGTATGTATTCCATCCTGACGCATTGAACGAATACGCTGAAGCAGTTCAATACTACACAGAGCAGAGGATTAAGGTTGCTCAAGCATTCATAAACGCAATTGAAGATACAGTCTAGGGGATCCGGGAATCCCCAACTCACTATGCTGCGATTGATGAAGATGTTCGACGGTGCATGGCACGTAAGTTTCCCTGGTCACCTGGCGGGCAATCCGGGACATCAGGACATCGTGGTTGAGCATATCAAAGAATTTCTCTAGAGCCAACTCAACTGCGACTCGATAGCCGGATTTGACAAACGCTTTCACCTGCCGGATTGCTCCATGAGCAGCGCGCCTGGGTCGACACCCAAAGTTTGACTCGGAAAACTCCGGGTCAAGCATCGGCCTCAGCACCTGTAAGATAGCTTGTTGGATCACCCGGTCTAAGACGCAAGGCACCCCCAACTTCCGTTCTCCCTTGCCCTGTGGCTTGGGTATCACCACTCACCGCACCGGGCGCAGCAGGTAGCGGCCATCTCTCAACGATTGGCGAATCTCACTCCAATGTTCACACGCATAGGCTGGAAAATCATCCCAACTCATCCCGTCACTGCTGGATGCTCCGTTGTTCGACTTCACCCGCTCCCAGGCTTGTTGCCCATTGTTGTGCTCAATGATTGGTTCCATCCGGTTGTCTCAGGACTTTCACCCCATTAGTTCGCGCCCATGCTGGGCGTACACAATCCGTTGGTACGGACGGCACTTACTAAAGAGAATGCGGTGGGCAGAATAGCCGTATATCAAAAGAACTGGTCTTTGTGAGAAATCTTGAATATTTTGTG
>JAIMBL010000052.1 GCA_023511615.1 Leptolyngbyaceae cyanobacterium HOT.MB2.61 | reverse complement strand
TTCCTGCTCACTGATGCATTGCACTGGGAAAGTGCGCGAGTGATCCAAACCTGGAGTTACCGTTGGGCTTGCGAGATTTTTCATGAGTTTTGCAAGCAAGTCGCAGGCTTCGAGTCGGCTCAGGTACGCAACCAGGAAGCGGTCAACCGCCACTTCCGCTTAAGTTGCGTAGCGCAGTCGTTGCTCCAGCAAGCGGCTTGTCAGGGCAAAAAATTAGAGAGATTTGCGTTTGCAAATGAAAAGCAAACTGTGGGACAACGGCTCTACACCTTGACTCGTGAGGCATACCATCAAATGCTGCATCTGGTGCAAGGCTTATTTGCTCAAGGTTGCACTTGTGAGCAAGTTTTGGAGGTGCTTATGCCTGCTTAACAGCATGCACTCTTTTTATTCTCTCAATGTAACTTTCCAAGTGCTGTTGTCATACTATTTCGGATGGATTTTAGATTTTGGATTGGAAATCGTTTTGAGGATATTAGGAGGTGGAGGAGGTGAAATCCCCTGCCTGGGGGCGCAGCCCCACCCCCCTTGTTTTATAAAGAATTACGGCGACCTGCTTACTACCAGCTATTGCTTCTTGAACTTCATCCAACCGGCATACTGGGCCCGGCTACCCAATTCCTCTTCAATTCGTAGGAGTTGGTTGTACTTGGCCAGTCGTTCACCCCGGCAGGGCGCCCCGGTTTTGATTTCGCCTGATCGAGTGGCTACGGATAGATCCGCAATGAAGTCATCGGGAGTTTCGCCGGAACGGTGACTGACCATGCAGGTGTAACCCGCGCTGTAGGAGATGTTGATGGCATCTAATGTCTCGCTGATGGAGCCGATTTGATTTACTTTAATCAGAGAGGAGTTGCCAACGCCATCGGCGATCGCCTGCTTAATAATTTTGGGATTTGTGACAAAGGCATCGTCACCTACAAGCTGGATGCGATCGCCCAGCCGTTTGGTCAGTTGCTTCCAGCCTTCCCAGTCCTTTTCGCCCAATCCGTCTTCAATCGAAACGATGGGGAACTGATTTACCCAACTTTCCCACAGGTCAATCATTTCTTCCGTACTTTTGTGGCTTTTGTCAGATTTGTAGAACTCGTAGTAGCCGCCATCTTCCCGATAAAGTTCGCTGGTTGCGGGATCGAGGGCAATCACCACGTCCTCTCCGGGTTTCAGTCCAACTTTCTCAATACCTGCCAGAATCAGCTCGATCGCTTCAACATTCGCTTTCAGGCTGGGAGCAAATCCCCCTTCGTCCCCCACCCCAGTGCTGTAGCCTTTTTGTTTGAGAATGGATTTCAGGGCATGGTAAACCTCGGCTCCCATTTCTAAGGACTGGCTGAACGTGGCTGCCCCCGTTGGCACAATCATAAATTCCTGAAAATCCACGTCGTTATCAGCGTGGGCACCTCCGTTAAGGATATTGAAACAAGGAGCTGGCAACAGGGTAGCTCCCTCGCCTCCCAGATACTGGTAGAGGGGAATGCCTGCGGAAGTGGCAGCGGCACGGGCAACCGCCATCGAAACTCCCAAAATCGCGTTGGCACCCAGGTTCGACTTGTATTCAGTACCATCTAACTGCAACATCTTCTGGTCGATCGCCGCCTGATCAGAAGCATCAGCTCCTTTGAGCGCATTTGCGATCGTCCCCTTGACTTTTTCTACGGCCTTAAGCACACCTTTGCCACCGTATCGTTTGGGATCTCCATCTCTCAGTTCCAGTGCTTCGCGGCTACCCGTTGACGCCCCAGAAGGTACGGCTGCCCGCCCCTTACTGCCATCGGTTAATACCACATCAACTTCAACCGTCGGGTTGCCACGAGAATCGAGAATTTCTCTGGCGGTGATGGATGCGATCGCTGCCATAAAGTTAGTTTCCTGTTAATTAACCGTAATGATCCGACAACCATTGAACCAGATGAACCATAAAGTTTCTTGTCAGGTATGAACTCTTTTAAGATTTGATGCACAGACTAAAAGCCCAAAACCAGAGCTTTTATGCAGTCATTTGAGAACATCTGCATTCGCTGTTGGCGATCGCTGTGGCTGAATCCTGGATATGTGGAGTCCCGCGTTACCATTCCAGTGATCGCCCTCCTGACCATTGTGTTTTTGCAGCAATCCTACTCCCACGCGTTGCCAGAGGTTGGCTATCTGGTGCTGTTAGACAAAATCTATGCTTTGTCTTACCTACTGGTCATTACCGCCATTATGGAAGCCATCATCACAGCAGATTGGGTCAAAAACGGAAAGCCAGAAGCTTACGAACGTGCCCGTCGCATCGATCGCCCCTTTCTGATCGCCCAGTTTTTGATTCTTATCCTTGGAGTTGGGGTGTTGATCGGGCTGTAAGAGCACTTAATTTCGGTGGTTATTACTGTAACGAACCCTGGCTCCCGCCCATTGCAGCTTTTCTCGCAGAGTCTGGTAATAAGAATAGTTTTGTTTTAGAACAATAAACTGAGCCTGGCATTCCGCCGTGCGAATATCCACCCGTTGACCTGGCCAGATGGAGGTAGCCAGGACCCCATCCATCCAGAGTTTGGTGCTCAAGTCCCTATCAGCGAGAGGCCATACACTTACGACCGAACCGGGTGGCAAAACGATGGGACGGCTGGAAAGGCTCAGCGGACAAATCGGTGTTACTGTGATTGCTGCCATGCCAGGATGGATGATAGGGCCATTGGCGGCTACGGTGTAGCAAGTTGAACCCGTTGGCGTTGCAATGATCAACCCATCGCCCTGGTACTGATCCACAACCTCTCCATCAATCTCCATTTCCAGAATGGAAGTGAGCATCCGATCTGCTGAGGCTGGTTTGACACACATTTCGTTCAGCGCCAGGAAGCGATCGCTCATCGGTTCCAAATTCGTCCGATTTCCCTCAAACACCGTCGCTTGTAGCATCATTCGCTGCTGAACAGCAAACCGATCCTCTATCAGTCGATCCCAGACTGCTTCCGAGTCTGTAAACTCATCGAAAGACTCGGTTAGAAAACCCAAGTGACCCCCCACGTTGACGGCCAGAATTGGAATCAAATCGCTCGAAAGGTTACGAGCAGCCGACAGAGCTGTGCCATCCCCACCCAGCACTACAGCCAGATCAATCGACTGGCTCACCGAAGCTAAAAAGACCGGGTAAGGGTTATCCTTTGGGCCACTGGGTCCCATCAATACCTTGCAGCCACGATTCTCTAGCTGGCGCGCACATTTCTCAGCCACCTGCTGGCCGACTGCATCCCCTGCCTTATGGGCAATAATGACCTGCTTCAGTTGCACAGTTTCAGAAAATAGAGTGGGATAGATGCTAGTCTACTAGCACCAATCCCTTAACCGCTAACTCTTTCTGAACCTACCACTTAAGCAGGTTAAACTGCTCCATATCCACAGTGTCGCGGTTACGGTAAATTGCCAGCACGATCGCCAATCCCACGGCTGCTTCAGCGGCTGCGATGGCAATCACAAAGGTTGTAAACACCTGCCCTTTCACCGTCTGTGGATCCAGGTAGTTAGAAAATGCCATCAGGTTCAGGTTCACAGCGTTCAGCATCAACTCAATCGACATCAGAACACGAACAGCATTGCGGCTGGTAATTAGTCCATAGATACCGATGCAAAATAGAGCCGCCGCTAAAAGTAGAAAGAACTGAAGTTGCAGCATAAAAATTTCTCGCTCTGTCTCAACTGCTCCAAATCAATCAACTTCTTATTTCTGAGCTGACCTGCTTGCACCCGCTGAAACCAATTCCCGTGGCCGTTCAGGCAACATCAGAGCAGGTGGCTGAGCCGGAGCCGTTGGCTGTTCAGGAATCAGCTCACGACGTGCCAGAATCACCGCGCCGATTAATGCCATCAGAAGTAACACCGATGCCAGTTCAAAGGGCAGCAAAAAGTCGTTGAAGAAATGTTTACCGATTGCAACGATCGCAGAGTTGCCAGCCGCAACTTGAGTGGACACCGCCCAAGGAGTCACCACAACCATCGTTGCCAGGAGCAGAAACAAGCCAACACACACCAGACCTGTAGCTGCCCTACGAATCCAGGCTCTGGGAACTGGTGCAAAATCCTGACGTTTATTCACCAGCATAATGGCGAATAGAATCAAAACGTTCACCGCTCCCACATAAATTAGCACCTGAGCCGTTGCCACAAAGTCTGCATTCAGCAGCAAGTAAAGCCCCGCCATACTAATGAATACCCCTCCTAGCAGAAAGGCTGAGTAGACGATGTTTGAAACCAGAACAACGCCTAAGGCTGAGCCCAGCATCATCAGGGATAGTAAGCTAAACGAAACAACTTGAACGCCTTCAGCCAGATTCACTACACTACGCTCCTATCGAGAAACCTGTCACTTTGCCACTGAACTATCGGTCATTTGTCATTTGCTAAGAGTAGCAGAGGACAAACGACCCAAAATCAACCTTCACTTCTCCATCTGCTCCAAAATTTCCTCTGGGCGAAGTCCCGACCGACGAGCATCCGCTGGCAGGTCGTGGGGATCGATCATACCCTTAGGTAAATAGGCCAACTCTCTCAGGGGAGTCACCATCGGATCGTTGGTCACTTTATAGGGCAGGCGTCCAAGGGCAACATTGTCGTAGTTCAACTCGTGGCGATCATACACCGAAAGCTCGTACTCTTCAGTCATTGACAGGCAGTTTGTCGGGCAAAACTCTACACAGTTGCCACAGAAAATGCAAACCCCAAAATCAATGCTGTAGTGCTTGAGCTGCTTTTTCTTCATCTCAGTGTTAAATTCCCAATCCACCACAGGCAGGTTAATTGGGCAAACCCTGACGCAGACTTCACAGGAAATACACTTGTCAAACTCAAAGTGAATGCGCCCCCGAAATCGCTCAGAGGGGATGAGCTTTTCGTAGGGGTACTGCACTGTCACCGGACGCCTTTGCATATGGTCAAAGGTAACCGAAAGCCCTTGACCAATGTATCGAGCCGCCTGAACAGCTTCCTTGGTATAGTCTCCAACCTGCTTGAGAAATTTCAACATAGCCTGTAGGTGTAAGTTGCGAGTTAAAGAACGACGAGTTCTAGAAGCATGAGGCAGATATCGATAACTCAAAACTTAGAACTCAAAACTGTCTCTAGCCACCAAAAGCAGCCGGAAAGGCAAGCTTCAAACCTGCGGTCAGCAAAAGATTGACCAGAGATATCGGCAGCAGAAACTTCCAACCCAAGTCTAACAACTGGTCGATCCGAACGCGGGGTACTGTCCAGCGCATCAAAATTGCCAGAAATACCAGGAAGTAGGCCTTTAAAAGTGTCATTGTAATACCCAGTGAAGCGGTCACAATCTGAAAAATTGGGTTGGCTTCACTGACCCCTAACCAGTTGGCAACGATATCGAGCGGAATTGGGAATTCCCACCCCCCCAGGTAGAGAACCGCCACCAGCAGTGCCGAAAGCACCAGGTTAACATAAGCACCCAGGTAGAAAAGGGCAAACTTCATACCGGAATATTCCGTCTGATACCCGGCCACTAACTCTTCCTCCGCCTCCGGCAGGTCAAACGGAATCCGTTCACACTCTGCCAGGGCAGCGATCCAGAAAATAATGAATCCAACGGGTTGACGCCAGACGTTCCAGCCCAGAACACCGTAACCCGATTGCTGATTCACAATATCAACGGTACTGAGTGAATTCGACATCATGGCGATCGCCAGCACCGACAGCGCTAGCGGAATCTCGTAACTAATCGATTGTGCGGCTGCCCGTAAGCCACCCAAAAGGGAATACTTATTATTCGAGGCATACCCCGACATCAGTAGTCCAATTGGGGCAACACTGGATAGGGCAATCCACAAAAACACCCCCATGCCTACATTCGTCACCACCAGATTCTGCCCAAACGGCACAATCATATAGGACAGGAAAACCGGAATCACCACAATCACTGGCCCTAGCGTAAACAGAAATGGATCAGATCTGGCAGGGACCACATCTTCTTTGAAAATTAACTTCAGACCGTCAGCAACAGGTGCCAGCACTCCCAAGGGACCAATGTACTCAGGACCAATTCGTTGCTGGGCCGCAGCAGAGATCTTCCTTTCCAACCAGACGGTCACCAATACTCCCACCGTTGCGCCAATAATCATCAACAGCATCGGTAGCGGCATCCAGATTGCCTTAGCAGCACCGGGTGGCAGTCCCAGATCTACCAAAGACCGGACAAAAATTTCCTGTACGTCGATTCCTGAGTTCATTTCCTACCTGGCTCACGCATTACTCAGCATTCATTCACTGCACACGCAACTTGAACACATTGCTTCTAGACTCACCTTTAAAGGGCTGACCCTGACAGGACAATCTCTGGAGTCTTCCAAGTAAAGACATCTTTACATTTGCGTCTGCGTCCCTAGTATATCTTCCGGGTGAACTCCTGGGACACAGAGGAGGCATCAATATCTTAAAGATAAGGATATAGATACCTGACGATGGGTTGTAAAAATTCTAAAAAGAAAAAAGTACAAAAAGAAGCCCCCAGAACCAAGAATCTGAGGGCTGGAGTTCCTGAAAATCGTCACTGTCATCATCGTGGCAAGGGTTTCAAAGAAAGGCAAGAGGGGTGTCGCCCATCACTTAGGGCAAAGAAAGAAATTACAGGTTTTTTCAATCGAGTCAGGCACATCTTTAAGGGGCCGGGGGTTGGTAAATCTGCCAGGCAGATTTACCAACCAGCCTTCTGTGCCAAGCACCCATCTCAGGAAGAAAATCTTTCGCCCACTCGTCACTCCCTATCTTCAAGTCAGGGCTCAAATCGACAATCCCCCTTCCCATCGTTTTTCTATCGTTCTGAGATCGGCACATAGGGTTCGTCATGCAACCCTGTATAGATTTGGGTTGGGCGGAAGATTCGGTTTTCATTCAGTTGCTCTTTCCAGTGAGCCAGCCACCCAGCCGTTCGAGAAATCGCAAATACCGGAGTGAAAAGATCTGTTGGAATTCCTAGCTTGCGATAAACCAGCCCAGAATAAAAGTCAACGTTAGGATAAATGCCCTTATGCCCTAACTTCTCTGCAACCGCCTGTTCCAGCTCAACGGCAACATCGTAATACTTATCTCGACCGTATTTCTCAAATAGCTTTTCTGCCAGTTGCTGCAGGATCGTAGCACGGGGGTCCTTCACCTTATAAACCCGATGTCCAAATCCCATGATTTTAGACTTGTGGGCAAGCTGTTCTTCTAACCAGGGGCGAACATTTTCGACGGAACCAATTTCTTCCAGCATGAAAATCACTTCCTCACTGGCCCCACCATGCAGGGGGCCAGCAAGGGTACCCACCGCAGATGCAACAACGGCATAGGGGTCGGTCAGAGTAGAAGCCGTTACCATCGCTGAAAAGGTTGAAGCGTTGATGGTATGTTCGGCGTGAAGAATCAGACTCACCTCAAAAATTTTGGCGGGAAGGGGGTCAGGTTCCTGCTCATTCAGCATGTAAAGGAAGTTGGCAGCATAGCCTAAGTCATCCCGCGGCTGCACCGGATCATTTCCTTTCCGCATCAGTTGAAAAGCCGCAACCATGGTTGGAATTTTCGCCAAAAGTCTGATTACGGCTGCCCGAATGTATGCAGGGTCATCCAGGGCCCGCTTGGAGTAGAACAAACCTAGAGCGGCGGCACAAGCCTGTAGCGCATCCATTGGGTGACCACTTTCAGGAAAACATTTCATCATGTCCCGAATGCGATACTTTAACCGCCGATGATGGGTAATCTCATGTTCAAAGAGTTTTAACTCTTCCTGGGTGGGCAGTTCTCCCCAGATTAGAAGGTATGCGGTTTCTAAGAAATTACTCTGCTCGGCCAATTTCTCAATCGGAATGCCCCGATACTCCAAAATTCCTCGCTGCCCATCAACATAGCTAATGCTGGATTGGGTTGCGGGAATGCCTTCTAAACCTGCCCTATACTCGCAGACAGTCATGATTCCACCGTATTACTAAAAATGGGCTTACTCACGCTAACGTAGTCAGAAGGCTTGAAACTGTATCTTTTCAGTCTAGTTAGGGTTCAATCCTTTCTGAAGACGTTAATTGATACCTGAAATTCTTTCTAGTATTGACTTACAGGTTACCTCTTCCAATTTCAACGATCGCGCCATAAATTGCAACCAAAAGCACAGTTCTGCAAGAAAATGTCGCGCAGCATAAAAAATAGTTACTATTGAAGCAGGAAAAAATTTTGTACAGCGCAACATCATTGCTTACTTGCATAGGTCAATCGGTCCTCCCCAAATTCCTGTGGTTCGGCAGGGAAGGGGCGATTGGCTTTTTTGTCCTCTCAAATTAGGAGTTTTATGACCCAGAGACAACTTCGTCGGAAATACCATGCTAATTCCCATACAGAGCAACCTTCACTGAAGTCAGGGCACGAACGTTCCAGAACGCTACGAAAAGATCTCCAACAAGAACGGACTGGCCCTGAAGCTGAGAAAAGCTACCATCCTCGCTATCCAAGCTTGACTACTTTAATCGAACAAGATGCCCCATTACAATCCCAGAGCGGACTGGTTTTAATGTATGGGCCTTTTCAGGCTGAACTGCTTCCCCAGGAAAGGCAAGGAGTTGCATCCTGGATTCGGGAATGTGTCCGGGGCATGGAATTCCAAGCCTGGTACGGTTTGATTACCGCCGTCGCGCCCAGGTGTTTCGGCGTGACCAGTTTCAACCCTGGTTAGAGCCGCTTCTAAACAAGATTCCGAGCTAGTGTTCCGTTTTGTACCAGGTCTGCTAGCGGTGAGTAGATCAGGGTGAGGGGAAAACTCAAAACTCATCCACCCTTTCACTCCATACCCCTGTCGTCTATCGCTTGCCTCTCTGCCCTAAATTGCGTATTTGCACTGTGGCTGTGTAGGCGGGTTTCTACAGCATGATAGGTATATGCTCGATTGATTTTGTTTCCCTGAATCCGTCGCTTTCGAGCATAGACGGTGATCATAGACGGTGATCTGATGATATCTGGCAGGTTTGTTAAGTCCAGTAGGCCAAGCGCAAGCAATTCGGCGTTTGGTATTAGGCTTAATTGGTGAGTCCTCTTTCTAGAACACCAAGGTTTCTGTAGGAGTGTCTACCCCATGACCCGCCGGGATGACCGCATACTACTTCAAGTCACCCATGATCAGGTTAGTCAGCGATCGCTCCGCCCCAACCCTTTCACAACCTATCGAGACCCCAAAACAGGTCGCTGGATCGTAATCATGCCTGCGCCGCAAGAAAAGGCGATTGTAAAATTAAGTAGCAACTGTGACATTAGCAAGGGTTAGCCAGCTTACACTGGCTTAACTGGATTGAGTCCACTCCTGCTAGTGTCACTATGCAAACCCTGAAACTCACTCCGTCAAAGGTCCAGTACAGCATCACCCCAATCGAAGGAGGGGTCAATCTTTGTATCTGGGAACCGGCAGGAGTGACAGAGGGTAGAAGCAAACCATTTCTGTTCAAAATTAACTATCGTCTCCCTTCAAACATTGAAGCTCAGAAGGTACTTCGGGAATATTTGAAGAGTTTGGGCTGATATTTTGCAATTCCTGGACAGGGGAAATCGGCTTGATTAGGAGCCAGGAGCTAGAAGCCAGGAATCAGAAACGTTGCTGAAAAGCAGGATGAATTGAAACGAAGTTTTAAGTATGCAGCACCTTTTTCATTTCCCGATTCAGCAATGCCGAATCAGAAGAGAAGAAGGATTCTGACACCACCGGGTTTGTCAATTTTTCATGGCCATCCTATCCAATCTGTCTTTGTTTGTAGTTTAAGTTAAGCATCCGCCAGATTCAGTGAAGCGAATGCGAAGCCTGCCTTGCGGAACAATTGCTTGGGGTACCTTGAGGAAAGGTGCCAATGAAGTTCCTTATAACTGGCTCCACAGACAGAAAACGCTTAGAGATTGACTAAACCGCCCTTATTTTTTTCCGTAATTTCCCGGAGTGAACTACAAAAATTCATTGAAATCCTGTCTATAACTTGGAATGGCTACGGATGCTCCTATCCTGCCTGAACTGATACCAAGGGTAAATAGTTCTCCTGGCTAGTCGCGACGCAGTTTTTACTACTCAAATTCCGTACAATATGTTGGGCAAAATCCTTGGGGGGCGTTACCAGATTACCCACCATCTGGGGGGAGGCGGCTTCGGGCAAACTTATCTGGCTGAGGACCTGCATTTACCTGGCAAGCCTCAGTGTGTGGTCAAGCAGCTAAAGCCAAGAGTAACCAATTTGGAAGCACTACAGACCGCACGGCGGCTATTTGACACGGAGGCAGAGGTTCTTTACGCCCTGGGAAACCATGATCAGATTCCCAGACTATTTGCCCACTTTGAGGAAAATCGGGACTTCTTTCTGGTCCAGGAGTTTGTAGAGGGAGAGGTTTTTAGCCAGGAAATTAAGGCACGCAAGCAATTTCCCGAAACAGAGGTGATTGACCTGGTTCAGGATATTCTCACCGTGCTGGAGTTTGTCCATCAACAGCAGGTGGTTCACCGAGATATCAAGCCCTCTAACCTGATTCGGCGTAAGGGCGATCGCCGCATGATTCTGATTGATTTTGGCGCTGTTAAACAAATTGGGATTGAGGCGTACGAGTCGCCTGATCAGGCAAGCGTGACCGTTGCTGTGGGTTCTTCGGGTTATATGCCCAATGAACAACTGGCAGGCAAACCGCACTTCTCCAGCGATGTTTATGCGGTTGGGATGCTGGCTATTCAATGTTTGGTGGGGATTAATCCTAAGCGGTTAAAGGAAGACCCCAAGACCAGCGAAATTATTTGGCGTGACCAGGCCCAGGTCAGCCCAGAGTTTGCGGCTATTCTAGACAAGATGGTGCGTTACGACTTCCGCCAGCGCTATCCTTCTGCCAAAGAAGCGCTGGATGATTTGCGATCGCTGACCAGTACAACTCCCATATCCACTCTCCTGTCAGAACAAACTCTGGTCAGTTTTGAGGGGCATCTTGCCTGGCTGGAGCGGGGAGATGATTTATTTCAGCTTCAGCGTTATAAGGAAGCTGTTTCTGCCTACGACCGAGTGATTCAGGCAAAACCAGAGGAATACCTGGCCTGGTTTAAGCGGGGAATTGCTCTGGAGAATCTAAAACGCTACAAAGATGCAGCCGAATCTTACGAACAGGTGGTACGGCTTCACCCGGAAGACTATCTGGCCTGGTACAAGTGGGGCGGTGCTTTAGAGCATTTGCATCGCTATCAGGAAGCACTTCAGTCCTACGAACGGGTGGTGGAACTGCAACCTGACAATTACTGGGTCTGGCATGACCGGGGCAAGGTGCTGGAAGCCCTGCGGCGGTATGATGACGCGATCGCTTCCTACGATCGGGCGGTCCAACTTAAACCGGATTTTCAACTGGCAGTGGAAAGCCGTAAGCGAGTGCTGAGTCAACTGAGCCGGGTTGATGCACTGTACCACTTGCAGCACTACGATGAGGCGGTTGCTTCCTGCGATCGCGCCATTCAGGAAAATCCCAATGACCCAATTCCCTGGCTGATGCGCGGCATGGCCCTGGAAAACCTGGAGCGCTATGAGGAGGCAATCGCTGCTTATGACCGGGTGGTTGAGATTCAGCCCGATGACCATGTTGCCTGGTTCAAACGGGCCAACCTGCTGGAAAAGTTGAACCGCTATGAGGAGGCGATCGCCTCTTACTCCAAAGTGGTTCAAATTCAGCCAGAAAACTACTGGGCCTGGCACGACCGCGGGCGACTGCTGGAGCACCTGCAACGCTACGAAGAGGCGATCGTTTCCTACGACCGGGCAGTGCAAATTAAACCCGACTTTCAGGCCGCGGTTGAGGGGCGCAGACGGATGCTAAATCAGATGCAATCCAAAGTTGTGCCGCCCCCGGTTGAAGAAGATGATGAAACCATCGTTTCAGTCGGGATTTCGGAGCAACCAACTTCGGAGTTTGGGGGGCAGGAACTCGAAGCTATTGTTAATGACGACAGGCATTGCCTGATAGGAAAAGGGAGTGGGTTGGCTCCCCAGGAGGAGACCACCATTAGTTCCCAGAAGGAAGTTGAAGAAACCACGATCCGTGCGCCCATAGAGGATGCGACCACTATTAGCCTTCCCCAACCCAACTTGGGAGAGTCAACGTCCGTTGCAATAGCCGATGAGAATTACCATCAGCGCTTAGAGAAAGGACTTGCATTAGAAAAAGAGCAACGCTACCTGGAAGCCCTGGCTGCCTACGATCAGGCGAGTCACATTTACGCTGCTGATGCCCATCTCTGGCAACGACGAGGCCATGTTTTGTGTGCGTTGGGGCGCTATGAGACGGCGATCGCGTCCTATCGCCGGGCCCTGGAGCTAGAACCTGAAAACGTCGATATCTGGTGTAGTTTAGGTGGCACCTTCATCCAGCTAAAACAACTGCCAGAGGCGGTTGCCTGCTTCAACCAGGCTGTGCAACTGAATCCGACAAACCACATTCCCTGGTACTGGCAGGGACGGTTGCAGTATGAATTGAAGCAATATCCAGCCGCCATTCAATCCTTTAATCGCGCCCTGGAGCTAAAACCAGACTTCCAACCAGCTATTCAGGAGCGTCTGCGAACCCAAAGGCAGTTAAACGCGCTTGAGGTCCAAAATGTGGGGGTTTAGGCAAGGAATTTTCCATTACCCCATCATTCCATTACTCTTCTACTCTATTACTCCATTGCTGCATAGAGCTATGAATCAGGAGAAACTGTACGACGCGATCGCGCAATTCCAAAACTGAGCAAAATCACAGGCACTAATCCGACCAGGACGATTGCCAGGGCTGCCCCTGATGCCTCCGCCAGCCGCTCATCCGATGCCAGGTTGTAGACTCGCACCGCCAATGTATCGAAGTTAAATGGTCGGATGATCAAAGTAGCAGGTAATTCCTTCATCACGTCTACAAAGACGAGGGTTGCGGCGGTGAACAACCCGCCTGCCATCAAAGGAACGTGAACCCGCCACAGGGTGCCAAGGGGACCGTGCCCCAGGCTGCGGGCCGCATCATCCAGGCTGGGCTTGATTTTGGTCAGGCTGGCTTCGACGGTGCTGAGAGAAACGGCCAGAAACCGGACCAGGTAAGCAAAAACCAGGGCTGCGATCGTGCCACTTAGCAGTAACCCTGTGGAAACATTAAAAGTGGCCTTCATCCAGGCATCGATCGCGTTATCCAAACTCCCAATTGGAACCAAAATACCCACCGCAATTACAGAACCGGGAATGGCGTAACCCATTGCTGCCGTCTGCGCCGCTAGCTGCGTACCAGGGTTTGGAAACAGACGCAAACCATAGGCCATCAGCAGGGCAATGACCACGGCCAGGGCTGCCGTCAGGAGGGCAAGGGTCAGACTGTTTGTGGCAAACTCCCAAAAGCGACTGTCAAAGGACTGGCTGGGGTCTTCCAGGGCCATTTTAAGCAAGATTCCTCCCGGAATCAAAAAGCCCAGGCTGACAGGTAACAGGCAGACCAGGATAGCCAGAATTTTCCCCAACCAATTCAGGCAATAGCCCCTGAGCTGCTGATGGGAACTGACCGTCTGATAGTATTTGGCCCGTCCCCGTGACCATCGCTCTAACACTACCAGCCAGAAGACAAACAGCAACAGGCACACGGCCAATTGGGATGCCGCCAGTCGTTCATCCATGCCAAACCAGGTGCGGTAAATTCCCGTCGTAAACGTATCGACTGAGAAAAACTGCACAGTGGCAAAGTCATTCAACGTTTCCATCAGTGCCAGGGCCAGCCCTGCCATCACTGCGGGACGAGCCAGGGGGAGAGCAACCGTCAGAAAACTGCGCCAGGGGCTACAGCCCAGACTGCGGCTGGCTTCCAGCATGGCAACCGATTGGCTCAGAAATGCTGATCGCGCCAGCAGGTAAACGTAAGGATACAGCACCAGGGTCAGCATCAGAATTGCGCCCCACAACGATCGCACATTGGGGAACCAATAATCGGTTACGCTTTTCCAGCCAAGGATATTTCGCAGCCCTGTTTGCAGTGGACCGTAGAATGCCAGCAACTCAGTGTAAACGTAGGCCAGGATATAGGCTGGAGCCGCCAGCGGTAATAGCAAAGCCCACTCAAACAACCAGCGACCAGGAAACTGGCACATTGTTACCAGCCAGGCGGTTCCTGTCCCAATCACAGCGACCCCAACTCCCACCCCCAGCATGAGCCAGAGGGAATTGGCGATGTAAGTTCCCAGCACCGTCTCTGCCAGGTGCTGCCATACCGCACCAGTATTGGCGAAGACTGTGCTGAGGAGAACCAGGACAGGGGAGGCAAGCAGGAGGGCGATCGCTCCAACGATCACAGTCCAAAGATAAGTTGGGACGGATAAATGAGCTGGTGCGAAGGAAGAGTTAAGAGGGATCGAAGGCTTGATGTTTGCCACTCTAATGAGAACTGATTTCAAAAGACCCTTTACTACAGTACCAGAATTGTTGATGATAGGTCTCAACAATGAGTTGTTCAGAATTGTCCATGGGTCAGCCTATCATCCTGCAACTAGAGAACATTACCAGGCAATTTTCTCCAAACCTCCCTCCAGCGGTTAACTCCATTTCCTTAACCCTGCATCAGGGCGATATTTTAGGTCTTCTGGGGCCTTCCGGTTGTGGGAAAACCACCCTCTTGCGTTTGATTGCCGGGTTTGAGCGTCCTCAGACTGGAACCATCGTGCTGGCAGAACAAATCGTTGCCGACCCTAAACGCTGGTTACCTCCAGAACGGCGGGATGTGGGCATGGTATTTCAAGACTACGCCCTGTTTCCCCACCTGACTGTGGCTAACAATGTTGCCTTTGGGCTTAAAAATCGGCGGCGTTTCCGGCGGTATTCTCCTAAGCAGGTAAGTCATCAGGTTGAGCAGGTGATCGCCCTAGTGGGCTTGCAGGGGTTAGAGAACCGCTACCCCCACGAACTTTCCGGTGGTCAGCAACAACGAGTGGCCCTGGCACGTGCGATCGCTCCCCAGCCTGAGCTGATTCTCCTCGACGAGCCTCTCAGCAATCTGGATGTGCAGGTCCGTCTGCGCCTACGGCAGGAGGTGCGTCATATTCTCAAGCAGACTGGAACCTCTGCCATCTTTGTCACCCACGACCAGGAAGAAGCCCTGTCGATTTGCGATCGCGTGGCCGTTATCCGGCATGGAAAAATTGAGCAACTTGATACCCCAGAAACAATTTATCAGGAGCCCGCTTCACGCTTTGTGGCAGAATTTGTCACCCAGGCCAATTTCCTTCCTGCCCGCTGGAATGGACAGGGATGGGAGACGGAGGTGGGTTGTTTTGGAGTGGAAGCAGAACAGTCAACGAGAAATGGTAAGTCTGAAACAGCACCCGTTTCCCTAGTTGAATTGATGATTCGGCAGGAGGACATTCAACTGGAGCCCGATGAGACAGGGGATGTCGTGGTGCGCGATCGCCAATTCCTGGGACGGGAATACCGTTATTCCCTCATCGGTTCGTCCGGCCTGGAACTTCAAGCCCGCACAACTGTAGATCAACCTCTGCCCATTGGTAGCCGGGTCAGGTTATCCATTGCAAGCGTTACCTCAAGAATATTTGAAGGTTGTTAAAGGCTGTTAGTTGTTGATGGTTAATCCAGCGAGGAGTGGAGGGTATAGAGCGATTCTATTTGGCTTGTAAAAGAAGTTTTGTAGGAACTCTTTTTACAAAAGCCTCTGTATCTTACAACTGATTTGGGACTACTGTAGATTGAGTTAGATAAAGGTAATGGGCTACAGGCTACAGGTGTTCTTCCTGCCTGTCGCCTCACCCCCAATCCTCAACACCTACACCCCAATCTCCCTCTCCAGCTCACCCCGGCTCAATCGTTTAGAGTCCAGAAAGTAAACCGTTCCCTGGTCTGTCAACAGAAAGTGGAGGTAGTGGGGAGGGGTTCCTGGCTTGGTGAGTTCATAAATTCCCATACCCTCCTCGTCTTCAAGGTCATCCAATTTATCGACCCGATAGCCCTGTTGCTCAAATTGCTGCTCCAAATTACTGGCTACTGAGCGCCATTGGGTTTCATTCACCTGCCAGCAGTCTTTCTTGGAATTGCTACAACCGGGAACTGCCCCCGCAAGCCTTGAGAAGATTACCAGTATGTTGGTTGGCTCTGGTTCAGGAGTTGGGGAAGGGGAAGCAGGTGGTTTTGGACTGGATGGAAGTTTAGAAGATTCAGCTTTTGGGGTTGGAGTGGGTCTAGAAACGACAACGGGCGGCTTTGAAGCAGTTTTTTTTCTCAATGACACCCTTACTTTTTTTACTCCAGATGATTGGGTAGGTTTAGTTGTCACCAGGGGTTGTTGCGGGTTTCGCCTGGGTAGTTTAGTGACTTTAACAAATTTCTCTTCCTTGGCCGGTGGTTCTGGTGGAGAGATGGGCATCATCAGCACTGCCGCATGTAACCCCAAAGAGACCAGCAACAAATACCAAAAGATTACGCGTTTGGAAGACGGGAATCGTTTCACCAGGGAAGTTACAGGAGAGCCAAATTTAATACTATGAATACTTGAGAAAAAAAGTCAACAACTTTTTTCTAACTTTTGGCTTCTAGCTCTTGGCTCTGGATGAAAGCAACAGGGCGAGAGGTGAAGGGGTGGATTTCCCAGTGATTTCTGGCTTCTATGTGTATTCTTAATCCAGAACCGAGTAGTCCGGTTGGGCAAAGAGAGCTGCATCCAGATAGTTCAGACGCGCGAGGGGGCTGAGGGCTGCCAGCACTTGATGCCCGTAATTGCGATGGATTACACGACTGTCCAGTAGGGCAACAACGCCCTGGCATTCTCGCACAGGGGCGATCGCCCGTTGCAGTTCACTTAATGCTTCGGGGAGCAGGTAAAGGCGAAACCAGTCTTGTCGCTGTTGTTTGTAGTAGGCGACCCGTCCTGCAACCAGAGGATTTTCCAGGGATGGAATGGGAAGGGTGGCGATCGCTAACAAATGGGGGGCTGGCAACACCCGCTGATGCTGTCGCCAGAACTCCCATCCGGTCACCAAAATGCCATTGTCATCCAGGCAGGTACGTTCTACCTGGACTCGCGAACCAAACTCTGACGCCAATACCGAGGCGACCTGTGCTTTAAGGGGAACATCACCCACAATCAAAACCGTCAGCCCCTGGCATCCTGCACTGACTCGGAGGAGCTTGTGCATTTCCTGAATCAGTGCCCACTGAAACTCAGGCGTGTTTGGCATGGGCAACTTTTCGGGCAGGTAGAGCTGGATCAGTTCGTCCTGGCGATCGCCAGCAAATTTCAGGCAGGTCAAATCTCCTAATCCGAGTCGATGCCGGTAAACAGTAGCCTCTGCATCCAGATCTAGCGCTCCCCCAATTAAAATCAGAGGCTGCTGATCCCAGATGGGAGCCAGGACAGAAGCCACCTCAACCGGACCACAATTCAGAGAAAACTGTCCCTGGCGACGAGCAATATCAGCCCAAAGTAAATAATTTCCCAACTGAAGGGATTGGTGGAAGTTTTTCCAGGATTGGGGCAGGGGCGGGAGACTGGGGGAAGGAGGAATGGGGGGATGGGGAGATAGGGATTGGAGGTCCTGAAACAGGGTTTCTAGAATCTGACGCTCGTAAGGTTCGAGCAGAAAGCATTCATAAGGATTAGCAGGACGTTCAAAAATCGTTTTAGTTAATTGAACACGGGCATCGCGAATGAACTCAGTATGGCTGGGAAGTGCAAGCATCAGCTCATCCCAGTCCCCTGAGTGGAGGCGGGTGGTCAGTTGATGACAGACCCAGTTTTCCAGGTCATCGACCCCATCCAGAATAGTGGGAATACCAGCCGGAAGCCGCCCTTTGGGATGGAGGCGATCGCTCAACCATGATTCTGGAGTCGTCAGCAGCAATCCCTGAAAGTCAGGATCTGGAAAGCGATCCCCCGTCCGAATTGACTTCGATGACTGAATCCACTGCCGCAATTGAGGGATCTCGACCATCAGCAAGCGCTGCTGCACCGCTTCACTGGCTACCAGCACTACCGGTCCCTGCCACATCAGCACGGGTACTAAATAGCTCAAGCGATAGCGTCCCTGATACCGGGAAAGCGCATCTGTCTGCATCAGGGCACTTCGTCCCAAACGCAATGCCCGCGCCACCAGCCGTGCCATGGTTAAATGGTGCGACCAGTAGGGCTTGCCCTGCTCTCGCAGGAAAGCACGCAATTGCTGGTGGACTTCTACCTCAATCACCGATTTCAGACCCTCGTTTACCAAATGACCTTCATTCTGGCACAGATACTAGAAGCACCGACAACCCCAGATCACTCGCAACACCTCTCTGTCATCATGCCAGAATACCTATCTCCTAACAGAAGTAGGCGATACCAGTCCGTCTCTCTACTGAACCGTGCAGATAATTAAACGTCTATCGAGAAATTTCAATGCTTTAACAGAGGATGTCTTAATCTCTCATACCCTGAAGGCAAAAGGAATAGAGCAGAAGAGATTGACTTTGCCAACTGGTTGGTTGTTAGTCAGGCGACAGGCAGCAGGCGAAAAGAGCACCTGTTGCTTTTATCCATCCACCTCCTTATCCCTAGTGGAACCCCTGGATGAACTCAACAAGTGCAGATAAAGGGGGCAGTTCTGGGGAAGATTGGGGTTTAACGACAGTTTGAGGAATCAGGTCAGGTTGATGGATGGCTCGTTTGCCGAAGGTTGGATGACTGTAGAGGAGGATGGCTCGATTGCTGGAGTTGATCAGGGTGGTTTTGGTTGGGGATTGAAAGAATTTGATTGTTCTGAGGACATTGACAGAGTGTTCGGACAGGGTGAGCTCATCGGCTTTGGCCAGCAACTGGTTGAGAGGGGTATTGAGCAGTTGCAGTTTTTCTGGCTCTTTCAGGCTGTTAGCCAGTTCTGCTGACTGAACCATTTTAGTGAGGGCGATCGCAACTTCTTGGGTATTAGCTGCGTCTTTAAATGGCAGGATCACAACGTAAGAAAGTAGAAATAATTCCTGATCGGTTTCACCCTCAAAGGTGAGGGTGGTCCGGCGGCGTCCTACCTGAATGTTGGGCGGGCTAGATGGAAATTGGTAATGCTGAGCAATTTGACGATAGGTTAATGCCAGCGCGTGGTGAGCGTCGTGATCCAGCATGGCATCGACAACAATGCGCACGGCGGGTGAAGTTTCCCGAAAAAAGTTACGGTAAGCCTCAGCCCCAAGACGGTAAATTTTGCTTTGATCTCCATTAGGACTGAGATCTATCCAGTCGCAAATCAGCCCCTCCGTTTTAATGCCATAGCGTGGAGCCGCGTAGATCTTTGCCCCAGTCAGCGTCGCTCCGCTCAAGTCAGCTCCGGCCCAATCGACTCCAATCAGGTTGGCTCTGGTTAAATCAACGTGGACCAGGGTTGTACCGAGTAAAGTGGCATTGCTCAGATTGGCCCCCGTCAGGTTGGCCCCACTTAGGCGGGCACCACTGAGGTCAGCCCCACTAAGGTCAGCCCCACTGAGATCGGCCCAGCGCAGGTTGGCCCCCGTCAGATTGGCACCGCGCAGATTGGTACGGCTCAGGTTGGCTTGGCGCAGTTCGGTATTACTGAGGTCGGCTCCGCTAAAGTCGGCACTGCTGAGGTCGGTGCCATGAAGGTTTGCTTGAGACAGGTTAGCAGAGGTAACGGTTGTCCATTTCAAATCTGCCCGACTGAGATTGGCATGGGTGAGATTAGCGTTTCGTAACTTTGCATCTTTAAGATCTGCCCCACTGAAATTGGTGTGGTTGAGGTTAGCCCCACTTAGCTCTGCCCGGTTCAGTTCTGCTCTTACAAGGGAGGCATGACTCAGTTCTGCCCCCTTCAGGTCTGCCAGGGTCAGGTTAGCCACATTCAGAATGGCTCCACAGAGGTTGGATTTTCCCAGGTTAGCTCCACTGAGTTTGGCAACATTGAGCTTGGCTTTGCTGAGGTTAGCAGCACTCAGATTAGCCCCACTGAGATTAGCGACACTCAGGTTAGCCCCACTGAGATTAGCCCCGCTGAGATTAGCCCCGCTGAGATTGGCCTCAGTGAGATTGGTGTTCGGAAAGTTTCGCTCGCCCGCTGCGTATTTGCTTAGAACATCCTCAGCTTTCATCAAAATGCCCTTTAAATGTCTCAGGTGGATGCCAAAACCCACGGTTAGCGTGCCCAGATTTGAACAAAATTTGCCCGTTGGACGGTGGTGTGCTAGACATGTGGATCCAGTTTGCAAAACGCTAGTGTGGTCAACTTTTCTGACATAGTTATCTCCAGATCTAGTCCACTACCCCGTTGGACTTTAGACTATTGATTCTAAAGTGTAGGCAAATCTATGAATATTGGCATTGTAGGGTTGGGTTTAATTGGTGGTTCGCTGGGGCTGGATTTGCGATCGCACGGTCATCAAGTGTTTGGTGTGAGTCGAAAGGAAGAAACCTGCCAGCGGGCAATCGCACGTGGTGCAGTAGATGACGCCAGTACCAGCCTGACCCTGATGAAAAATACGGATGTGGTCTTTATTTGTACCCCTCTGGGGGTGATGCAAGCAACAGTAGAAGAACTCATCCCCCATCTTTCGGAGGATACGGTGCTGACCGACGTGGGATCGGTGAAAGGCTGGGTGGTGGAAGCGATCGCCCCCCTGTGGGCCAACTTTGTTGGAGGGCACCCGATGGCAGGAACCGCTGATAGTGGCATTGAAGCCGCTCTGCGCGATCTATTTGTGGGCACTCCCTATGTCCTAACGCCCACAGAAACCACCCCTACCAGAGCCACACAACGGGTTGAAGAGGTGGTGCGCCCGTTGCAAGTTCAAATCTATCACTGCCATCCCCACGACCACGATCGCGCCGTTGCCTGGATTTCCCATCTACCAGTCGTGGTCAGTGCCAGCCTGATTGCGGCCTGTATGGGAGAAACGAACTCCACTATTTTGGAACTGGCCCAGGCATTGGCCAGCTCTGGCTTTCGAGACACCAGCCGGGTTGGGGGCGGCAATCCAGAGTTGGGTGTGATGATGGCAAGCTACAACAGGGCTGCACTGGTGCGATCGCTCCACAGCTACCAGGGAGCCCTGAATCAAATGATTACCTGGATTGAGCAGGAAGACTGGGCAACTCTAGAAGTGGCACTGAAGCGAATCCAGGCAGCCAGACCGCAGTTTTTGCGCTAGCGGGTGGGGGCAGGGGAGGGGGGATGAGTTTAGAGAATGGAAAGGGTATTAGATGCTTGAAACTTCGTTTCAATTCATCCTGCTTTTCAGCAACGCCTGAGTCTGGTGACTATGGCTATAACAACTTTCAAAATCGGCACACAGACTCTGGCTGAACTGGACAGGTCTTTTCGGTTAGTCGTGTTCTCCGCACATCCAGTGATTTTAGGTTTGGCAGAGTTTTAAGCGGGGTGAGATCGGAAACCAGAGTATTGTAAAGGTCGAGTTGAGTGAGTTGAGTCAGCGATCGCAACGGGGTTAAGTCTTTCACAGGGGTGTTGAATAGGGACAAATGGGTCAGGTTGGTGAGGGAATCCAGGGGGCTGAGGTCGGCGATCGGATTATTGCCAACCATCAACTCTTTCAAATTCTTCAGTGAAGATAACGGGCTTAAGTTACGAATTTGATTGTCAAATAGGGAAAGGGTTTCCAACTGGCTAAGCGTCGCGAGTGGTTGAAGATCGGAAATTTGATTGCCAAATAGCTGTAAGGTTTTGAGTTGGGTCAGCGGGGCCAGAGGGCGGAGATCTGAAATTTGATTGTCATACAGCGAGAGAATCTGCAAGTTGGTGAGGGAGGAGAGGGGGCGGAGGTCGGATATTTGGTTGTTGTAGAGAGAAAGCGCCTGCAAATTGGTGAGTGCTGCCAAGGGTGAAAGGTTAGAAATCTGGTTGTCGTAAAGCAGCAGATGGGTGAGATGGGTAAGGGAAGAGAGGGGTTGCAGGTCAACAATTTGATTGGTATCCAGCACAAGTCGTTGCAGGTTTGTCAGGGATGCCAGGGGGCGCAAATCTGTGATTTGATTTACATCCAGTACCAGTGTGGTCAGTTCTGTGAGTGCTGCCAGGGGACTGATATCAGCAATCTGATTACTGCTGAGCTGAAGCGTTTGCAACTGGGTTAGAGAAGCCAACGGACGCAGATCAGAAAGCTGACTGTTGGGTAGCTGCAATACGGTAAGCCTGGACAAATAGGCATCGGCTTGCTGGCAGTCATCAGTTCCTGAAATGGCAAGTAACTGGTTGACAGTAAATTGGGTCGCCTGGGGAAGCGATGGTTGATTGGCGCACCAGTCAGCAAAGCGCCTGTAGGGGAATGGTTCAGCCGCGCTGGTGGGCAGGTTCAGGAGGGCGATCGCCCCCCCCAAAATACTCCAACCAATAGCTATGCTAAGAGAATAAATCATTTGCTCAACACTTAAAGATATACTTATCTGGATTGTGAGAAAGGGCTTCTGCAGAACCCTTTCTTACACAACCTCTCCATCTCACGACTGACGCAGGACTGCTACATAACTCATTCGAGATTGCATCATGTCCACCTGATTTAGTTCAAAAACATAACAGCCCCACATTTGTGAATAAGGACATTATGCTCGTTGACTGACAAAACCATTAAGGCGTGGAACGTAATCTAGAAGGGAAGCAGAGCTTGGTTTAAGCTGACAAGTCAACACACTCCTACAGTATCAACCATGGCTCCTACTTCCCGACTCTATGATGGGTTGAATGATTTTTTGCGTCAATGCAACATCCAGTGGTAGGATGCGCGTCACCTCCAAACCCTGTGCTGGATGATGCTTGGGATTATCCAGACACAAAGCGTGAACCTGAGTGGCTTTAGAGCCTATGTGCTCAGCCAAGCTAGATTCGCCCAATCCCATCAACGCGCTTTCGGCGATGGCTATCGAATCGCAGAATCCAGGTATTTGATGCCCATCAGACACTGATGCAGCAAGCCCTATCCCAGTTGCAACAGCAGAGACTGTATCTAAGCCTGGATACAGCCGTAGTATGGAATCGCTTCTGCATTGTCTGGGCCAGCATCGTCTATGGTGGCAGAACCCTGCCGATGGCCTGGCATCTGGTTGCACACTCCAGCTGCAGTGTGCGGTTGTGGACGATTCAACGAGTGTTGCGACAAGCCAGTCATGTCCTGCCGGATTAGGTCAGTGTTGTGCTCCTGGCCGACCGAGGCTTTGCAGATGGCAAGTTGATGAAGTACCTCAAACAGAACTTGGGGTGGCATTTCCGCATCCGTATCAGAGGACGTTTTAAAAGTCCGTCAGGGGGTAAAAAAGCTCACTCAGTATAAGCTGCAAATAGAAACACACAGCACTGAGAGAGCCAACATGAGTAAAGCTT